>CAYJFC010000018.1:0-27758 GCA_964369625.1 uncultured Muribaculaceae bacterium | reverse complement strand
TTTTTTTATGTAAACACTAGTTAATTAAATATTTAAATAATATATAATCTATGTTATTATTAAGATAATGGGAGATGTATATTATGGATAATAACGAAGAAAAAGAGATACTTGAAAATGAAGAATCTGAAATAAAAGAAGAAAAAGTAGAAGTAAAAAAGCCAAAGAAGAAATTTAGTTTTAAAAATTTAACTAAAAATCAAAAAATAATTTTAATAGGAGCAATTGTATTTGTTTTAATAATTGCTACAATGGTTATATTGTATTTCTTTGTTTTTTCTAAATCGGAAAAAGCAAAAACTAATGAAAGTGAAGATATAGTAATACAAATGAGTAATTATCGTTATGAAAATGGAACTTTAATATTTTTAGATGATAATGATTTAGAAATTGGTTCATATGAGTGTGAAAATAAAGATGAAAATTTATGTAGGGTAGCTAAATATAATCAAGAAGATAAATTATCAAATACAAAATATATTCTTGATGATAGTGATGATAAATTAATAACTTTTGATTTACCAATATATGAAGATAAATATGTTTTTATTATTGATTCAAATGAAGAAGAATACCTAATAAAATTATATGATATCAAAATAAATGAATTTTTAGGTGAATATAAAAATGTTAAAAAATATATAGATAATGGATTAATAGTTCAAGATGAAACAAATAAATATGGACTTATAAATTTAACAAGTGAAACTATTGAAGTTAAATTAGAATTTGAATACGATTACTTAGGCCTATATGAGAATGCTACTAATCTAGCTTTTGAGCAAGATGGTTCATATGGAATCGTAAATATCGATGGTAATGTTTTAGCTACAATTAGTAGTGAAATATCTAGTTATAATGATGAATCTTTAATAATTGTAAAAAACAATGATTCATATAATTTAGTTAATTATATGAATGAAAAAATAATTGAAGATTCTAAAGATTTTATTATAGTTAAAAATAACTATGTTGAAATAATTAATGATAATAAACTATATTTAAGAGCAAATAATGGAACTAAAATAAATGAAGAAGGTATTGTAGTTACAGGCAATAATCATGTAAAACAAGTGGTAATGAGCAGTGATTATCAAACAGTTTCAAGTTCAGTAAGTTATACTAGTAACTATGAAGTTGCAGGTGAAGTGCTTATAACTATTGAAGAAAAAACTAAAACATTAAATTTATATGAAGCTACTATAAATAGTAATTATGAATATGTAAATTATATTGATGGAATTATATATATATATAGTGATTCAAATAAAGAAAATTTAGCTGGTAGCTATGAATGCGAGACTAAAAACACAATTAATGAATCATCGACAGGTTTTGATAATTGCTTTATAGCAACCGAATCAAAATTACTTAATAGAGATAATTCTAAAGATACTTTAGGTTTAATTCCAATATATAATAATTCACTTGCCTTTATTAAAGATGGAAGTGTTATAAATTTATATAATTACATAAGTGATAAAATAGTTGCGCCATATACTAAAGTAGATGTTGGTTATTATAACAGTGAAAATAAAATAGTAACTGCAACTAGCTCTGATTTACTTGTAATGGCTATAAATAAAACAAGTGAGGCTGGTATATTTAAATTAAATGGAAGTTCTATTAGTAAATTTATTGCTTTTGAATATGAATCTATTGAAAAATTAAATGATGGATATGTTGCTAAAACAAGTAGCGGTGAATATGATTTATATAGTAGTGATGGAGAAAATCCAACAGAAGATACTACTATTAAAAGTGAAATAATAGATTATGTATCTGGATACATGAAAGTTAAATCTTCAGATGGAAAATTTTTAGTATATTCAGTAAGTGGTACTATAATAAGTGATGCTTTAAAAAATATTAAATTAGGGCAAAGTATATTTATGGGAATTACAGATCAAAATGAAATAGAAGTTTATAAATATACTAGTGGAAAAAATAATATTTTAAGTATTACGTTACCAGCTACTAGTGATGATATTAAATTTACTGATAATGGTTCATCAGGCTTCAAAATAGAATTTTTGAATGAATCAGATAAAGTAATAGAAACTTATAATTTTGATGTAAATGGAGATGAAAAATAATGAACGGACAAACAAAAACTTTGTTTGTTGTAATAGTAGTTCTTCTAGGTATTTCTAGTTTAATGCTAGTTTATGGAGCGGTGGTACAAATATTTGGGATTAGCGTAATTACTAATCCCAACAAAGATCACTATTTTGAAGGAAGTTTATATTATTACGATAATGAATCTTTAGTTGGGACATATCTATGTGAAAGCGAAAATTGCACGGGAGTTAAAGATAAAGATAATTTGCCACTTTTATATGGTTCATATGCTTTTATTAATGATTTAGAAAAAATTATTCTTTACGATGTGGTTTCGCAAAGACAAATAGCAGTTTTAGATGAAGTGAAATATAATGATTTAGTTGTTAGTAATAATTATTTACTAGCATCAGTTAATAATAAGTGGGGGGCTTTTAACACTGATATTATGGCTGTTAAAGTGCCGTTTGAATATGAATCTTTAGATCTATTTTACAATAAAGAAACTGATATATATGATGGAAATATTATATCTGCAAATACAAATGATGAATATTATGTTATAAATGAAAATAATGGTATTAGAAGTAAAAAATATGATGAAATTAATTATTTTGATGAAGATATATCAATAGGTTTAATTAATAATTATGTTAAGATATATGACTATGATGGTCTAGAATATTTATGGGCATATGATTTTTTGGAGTATTATAATGCAAATGGCTTACACGCCTTAATTGATGATAAAGATTATTTGTATATATATGAAGATTTTGAAGATAATTACATTTATAGAGAAAATATAGCAGATAAAACTTTTAAATTCGAAGATGAAAAAATATATATAAATAATAAAATACTTGATATATAATTATTTATTTGATAAAATTAATTTGTTAAACAGCGATATTTGAGGAGTAAAATATTTGTATTTTTAGAGAGTTAGTGTTTGGTGAAAACTAATATTAAAAATATTTGAAGGTTGCAAATTTAGTTTAAATCGCAAGAAAAGCGTTATGTTCATTAAGTTAAAAATAAGGTGGTACCGCGAGTTTTACTCGCCCTTTGGTATCATCTTTTTATTTTGAAAAAAAGGAGTATTATGAAAGAAACATTTGATAAATATTTAGAAAATTTTGATATGAACAATCCAAAAATAAAACACAAATATCTACATTCTATTGAGGTTATGGAAGTGATGGAAAAATATTGTGATATATTAAAACTTTCGCAAACTGACAAAAAGTTGGCTACATTAATAGGGTTATTACATGATTTTGGCAGATTTAAACAATTAGAATTGTATGATTCGTTTGAAGATTTAAAAACTATGGATCATGCTGACTATTCTGCGGTTATACTCTTTGACGAAAAATATATTGAATTTTTTTGGTCTAATGAAGAAGATTATGATTTAATAAAATTTGCTATTGTAAATCATAATAAAAAAAATATAGAAAAAACAAGTGACGAAAGATATTTGTTTTTTGCTAAATTAATTAGAGATATTGACAAATTAGTTATTTTCAAAAATTGTGTTAATGATGTAACAAGTGACATTACTAACGATATAATAAGTGAAAAAGTAGTAAATGCTTTTAGAAACAAAACTTTAGTGGATTATAAAGATGTAAATAATATTAATGAACAGTGGGCTTGTTTACTAGCTTATCTATATGATATTAATTTTAAAGAAGTTTTTTTAGAGTTAAAAGAGGAATATAATAAAATTTTATCAAGATTTAATAATAAATTTGATGAAATAATAAAAATAATAAAAGATGATTTAGAAAGGATGAATTAATTATGTTAGAGACAAAATATAATCATAAAATAGTAGAGGAAAATAAATATGAATTTTGGCTACAAAATAATTATTTTGAAGCTGATAAAAAGGAGAAAGAACCGTATGCAATAGTTCTGCCTCCTCCGAATGTAACTGGAAAACTTCATTTAGGGCATGCTTGGGATGGAGCCCTTCAAGATATTCTAATAAGATTTAAAAGAATGCAAGGGTATGATGCAATGTGGCTTGCGGGTATGGATCATGCTGGTATTGCAACTCAAGCAAAAGTAGATGCTAAACTTAAAAGTGAAGGAATTAATCCAAGAGAGATGGATAGAAATAAATGGCTTGATATTGCATGGGATTGGAAAAAAGAATATTCAGAAAATATTAGATCACAGTGGGCAAAACTTGGATTATCTTTATGTTATTCTAAGGAAAGATTTACATTAGATGAAAATCTAAATAAAACAGTAAATAAAGTGTTTACTCAATTATATAATGAAGGTTTAATTTATAGAGGAGAGCGCATTATTAACTGGGATCCAGAAGCTATGACTGCATTATCTAATGAAGAAGTAATATATAAAGATGTAAAAGGCGCTTTTTATCATTTAAAATATATGATAGATGGAAAAGATGACTATTTAGAAGTAGCTACAACTAGGCCTGAAACTTTATTTGGAGATACTGCAGTTGCTGTTAATCCAGATGACGATAGATACAAAGATTTAATCGGTAAATACGTTATATTGCCAGTATCTGGTAAAAAAATACCTGTAGTAGGAGATAAACATGCAGATCCAGAATTTGGTACTGGTGTTGTTAAAATAACACCAGCTCATGACCAAAATGATTTTGAAGTAGGAAATAGACACAATTTAGATAGAGTAGTATGTATAAATGCTAATGGAACAATGAATGAAAATGCTTTAGAGTTTTGTGGTTTAGATAGATTTGTTGCTAGAAATAAGTTAATAGAAAAATTAAAAGAGGATAACATTTTAATTAAAATAGAAGAAATGGTGCATAGTGTAGGACATTCAGAAAGAACTAATGCAGTAGTAGAGCCATATCTTTCAAAACAATGGTTTGTTAAAATGAGACCACTTGCAGATAGAGTACTTTCAAACCAAAAACAAGAAAATAAAAAAGTTAACTTTGTTCCAGAAAGATTTGAAAAAACAATGAATCACTGGATGGAAATAACTTATGATTGGTGTATATCTAGACAATTATGGTGGGGTCATAGAATTCCTGCGTGGTATAAGGGAAGTGAAATATATGTAGGAGAAGTTGCTCCAGAGGAAGCGGGCTGGCAGCAAGACTGTGATGTTCTTGATACTTGGTTTTCATCAGCACTTTGGCCTTTTAGCACATTAGGGTGGCCAAATGAAACTGATGATTATAAAAGATATTATCCAAATAATGTATTAGTAACTGGATATGATATTATTCCTTTTTGGGTTAATAGAATGACTTTTCAAGGGTTACACTTTACTAATCAAAGACCTTTTAAAGATTGTTTAATTCATGGTTTAATAAGGGATAAAGATGGAAGAAAAATGTCTAAAAGTTTAGGTAATGGAATCGACCCTATGGATGTTATTGATGAATACGGAACAGATGCACTTAGATTATTTTTAACAACTAATAGTGCCCCTGGAATGGATTTAAGATATGATGCAGACAAAGTTGCTTCTTCATGGAATTTTTTAAATAAATTATGGAATGCATCTAGATATGTGCTGATGAATACATCAGATGTTAAAGAAATAAAATTAGTAGACTTAGAAAATAAAGATAGATGGATTTTAAGTAAATTAAATAAAACAATAGAGCAAGTAACTAAAAATATGGAAAAATATGATTTTAATATTGTTGGATCAACGTTATATAATTTTATATGGTCTGATTTTTGTGATAATTATATTGAAATGAGTAAATTTAGTTTAGAAAAAAATTCAACTAAGAGCACACTTTTATATGTATTAGATAAAATATTAAAATTAATGCACCCTTTTACTCCTTTTATTACAGAAGAAATATATCAAATGATGCCACTTACTAAAAGTGAATCTATTATGATTAGTGACTATCCGATAGTTAATAACTCATTAATTTTTGATAAAGAAGAACAAATTATCGAAGAAACTATATCATTTGTTAAAAGTTTTAGAAATATCAAATTAGAAAATAAAATAACAAAAGAATTTAAAGTTAAAATTAATAATAATAATGACTATGACCTAATAAATAAATTGTTAAAATTAGAAAATAATCTTATATCAGATAAATTAAACACTAAGACTTTTGAAGTATTTACTAAAAATTATAGTATGACTATTTATTTTGAGAAAGAAGAAACAGAAGAAGAAAAAGAACTTAAACAAAAACATATAGAATCTCTTAGAAATAGTATAATTAGAAGAGAAAAGTTATTAGGGAATGAAAACTACTTAGCAAAAGCTCCACAAAATTTAGTTTTAAAAGAAAAAGAAGATTTAAACAAGGAAAAAGAAGAATTAGCTAATCTAATTAAATAAGTGTAGAAATACACTTTTTTTCATATAATTAATTGGTGATATATATGAATTTAATTAATAATATCAAAGATTTTTTGTACGATCAAAAATATTTTATATCGTTTTTTAATGAACAAATTCATTTGTTTAATTTTGTTGAAATAAAAAAATTTACTGATTTAAAAATTGAATTTAGTTTTGAAAAATTTGATATTCTTATCGAAGGAGAGAAGCTTGTAATAACAAAAATGCTGAAAAATGAAGTGTTAGTTAAAGGTAATATAAAAAGCTTATTATTTATTTATGAATAAAATTATAATAAAAACTAAGTTTGATAGTTATAGTAAAATAATAAATAAATTAAATAATTTAAAAATAAATATATATGATATATTGGTAATAGAAAATAATCTATATATTACTGTTACTAAAGAAGATTATAACAAAATAAAAAAATATATAATTAGCTATAAATTTGTGCTTCATAGGAATGTAGGTTTTAAACATTTTAAAAGTGCCATTTTTTTAAATAAAATGTTTTTAGGTACAATTGTTTTTACATCATTATTATTACTTTTATTTTTTAATATGATATTTGATGTTGAAGTGCTTCATGAAAATGAATATTTGAGAAATATTTTAGAAAAAGAACTTACTATAGCAGGTATAAAGCCTTTAAGTATAAAAAAAGATTATGAATATATTAGCGAAGTTAAAGAGAATATATTAAATCAATATAGTGATTTAATTGAATGGATAGAGATAGAAACTATTGGTATGAAATATGTAGTTAAGTTTGAAGAAAAAATTATTTCTGATAACATTCAAGAAGAAAATTTTTGCAATGTGTATGCTAAAACTAGTGGTAGAATAACTTCAATTGTTATAGAAAAAGGAGTATCCGCTATAAGTATAGGTGATTATGTAGTAAAGGGAGATCTTTTAATAAGTGGAGAAATTATATATAATAATGAGCTAAAAAAAGAAGTATGCGCAAAAGGTGAAATAATTGCAGAAAAATGGTATGAAACTAAAGTGGTAGTTCCTTATAAGTACTATGAGTTAGAGACTACTGGAGTAACTAGAACTAATTTAATATTAGAAAACGCTAATAATAAAACTAAGTTATTAAACGATAGATTAGAAGAATATAGCAGCGAAACTAAGTTATTATTTGATTTGTTTGGATATCAGCTTTATTTAGAAGTTCAAAGTGAAGTGTATAAAAAAGAGAATGTTTATACAAAAGAAGAAGCAATAAATAAAGCTCTTGAACTATCTTTAGAAAAAATGAATTTAAAATTAAATAGTAAAGAAAAAGTAATTAGTCAAAAAGTTTTGAAAAATAGTGAAAAAAATAGTACAATAGAAGTAGAGATATTTATAGTAGCGGAAGAAATTATAAATTAAAAGGTGGTATAGTTATGATAACTAATCTAATTAATAATACTATTAATAATTCGTGGCCTTTAATAGTTATGCTTATTGTAACTTTAATAATTTTTAGATTTCTATATTATAAAAATAGTCGAACTAAACTTCATTTATACAAAGAATTAATGAATTTATTATTTTTAATATATTTATTATTATTATTTACTTTTTTAAGTAGTTCAGATTTAAATGCTACTCATGGATTTAATATATATCCTTTAAAAGAGATAATGCGTTATGAAATTTTTAGTGATTTATTTATACTAAATATAATAGGTAATATTATCGCTTTTACACCTCTTGGATTTTATGTAGGATATTATGTTAAAAAAAAGAAAATAAAAACTGCAGTCATGACTTCATTTCTTATAAGTTCTATGGTAGAAGGTCTTCAATATTTTATAGGTAGAAGTTTTGATATAGACGATATAATTTTGAATGTTTTTGGAGCTCTAGCAGGTGTTATAGTGTATATGATATTAAAAAAAATAAAGAGTATGCTACCGTCTTTTTTACAAAAAGATGGACTTTACACAGTATTATGCCTTATAATAGTGTTGCTATTAGTTTTATATAGTTTAAATACATTGGGAGTGATTAGTCTTTTATGAATAGTTATGATATAATAGATGAGTATGGGTTTACTTATCCGAAAATTATAGATAAAATTATAAATACTTTATTAGAAAAAGAAAATGTAGAAAATGCAGTATTTTCTATTGTATTTGTAAGTGATGAAAAAATAAAGGAAATTAATAAAAATTATCGTAATAAAGATAGTGTAACTGATGTAATATCATTTGCTTTTGAAGATAGTGGAACTTTAATTAAAGGCATTCCTAGAATGCTCGGTGATATATTTATAAGTATACCAGTCATGAAAAGACAAGCTAATTTGTATGAACATAGTGAAACTAGGGAACTTAGCTTTTTAGTTGTACATGGATTATTACATTTATTAGGTTATGATCATATTGATAAAAATGAAGAAAAAATAATGTTTGAAAAACAGGAGTTGATTTTAGATGAGTTCGTTGAAACAAGAAAAGAAAAAAGGTAAAACATTTGGGATATTTAGAATATTTAATAGCATTAAATATTCGATTCACGGATTAAAATATGCATATACAAATGAGCAAAGTTTATCTTTGCATGGGCTATCTACACTTTTAATAATAGCAGTAGGAATTATTTTGCAAATAGGATTTATGGACTGGGTAGTAGTAATTTTATCGTCTGTAATAGTTCTTAGTATAGAACTTATTAATACGGCAATTGAAGCAACAGTAGATATGGTTACACAAGAATATAATGAATATGCAAAAATTGCAAAGGATTGTGGATCAGCAGCAGCTGGTGTTGCAGGAGTTGCATATGCAGTTATAGTAGGATTTATCTTCATAGGAAGATTAATAGAACTTTGGGGGTAGAAATGAAAAGTGGATTTGTTAGTTTAATTGGAAGACCTAATACAGGTAAAAGTACATTGTTAAATGCAATTATTACTGAAAAAGTAGCAATTACTTCGGATAAAGCAGGTACAACTAGAAATATAATTCAAGGAATATATAATGAGACTGATTACCAAATGGTTTTCGTGGATACTCCTGGTATTGGAAAACCAATTAGTAAACTTGGGAGAATATTAAATAAAGAAGCAGTAGCTCTTACAAAAGATGTGGACGTTATTTTATTTGTTATAGATATTGCATCTGGTTTTGGTAATGGGGATAAATTTATATTAGAGATGCTAAAGGATAATGATATTCCGGTAATTTTAGTATTAAATAAAATAGATAAATTAAATAATGATGAATTATTAAAAAGAATTGATGAAGTTAAAGATTATTATAATTTTTCAGAAATAGTCCCTGTATCAGCTATTAACAACGATAACGTTACTAGACTAGTAGACGTTATAAAAAAATATTTAACAGATACTGTTCAGTATTATAATTTAGATGAATTTACAAATTCATCATCTAGTTTTATGGCATCAGAACTTGTAAGAGAAAAAATTCTTAATAGTACTGAAGAAGAAATACCTCATGGTATTACGTGTTATACAACGGCTTTTGAAAATAAAAAAGATATTTTAAATATATATGTTGATATTATAGTGGATAGAGATTCCATAAAAAAAATAATAATTGGCAAACATGGTAGTAAGTTAAAAAAAGTTGGAACTGAAGCTAGAGTAGACTTAGAAAAATTATTTTGCAAAAAAGTTTATTTGGAAACTTATGTTAAAACCATAAAAAATTGGAAAGATAAAGAAAGATATTTATCTGAACTTGGATTTACAAATTTAGATTAAAGTGAATATAATAAATATATGATGACCACTACTATAGTAGGAAGGTGATTATATGGATAAAATAACTGCTTGGAAAAAATTTGCTAAAACAGGTAAAGTTAGTGATTATTTAGAGTATAAAAAAATATCTAAGAAAGGTTAATTTAATGCTAGAAGCAGTTGAAGGATTTATAATAAGCGAAACTCCTTACGGGGAAACATCTAAAATAATTAATGTATTAACTAAAAAATATGGGCTTATTGGTATTATGGCAAAAGGAGCTAAATCAATGAAATCTCCTTTTAGAAGTACTACTTTAAAGTTTACATATGCAATATTTAACATTAAATATAAAGAAAATAAACTTTCCACTTTAGTCTCAGCAGATATAATTAATCCTTTAAAAATTGTAAAAAATGATTTAGTTTTGATAAGTTATTTAGGTTATATAACAGATTTAACCAATCAAGTATATAAAGAAAGTCATGCAAAAGAAATTTATGATTTATTTATAAATATAATATTAAAATTAGATGAAAAATTAGATCCTGCAATACTCGCTAATATATTAGAAATTAAATATTTAGACTTTTTAGGAGTAAGTATTAATTTAAACGAATGCTCAATATGTGGTAATCAAACGCAAATTATTACAGTAGATGCATCGTATGGGGGATTAATTTGTAATAAGTGTTATACAAATAGTAAAATAGTTAATATTAAAGTTTTAAAACTTTTAAGAATGTATTATTTAGTAGAAATAAAAAGTATAACTAATATTAAAATAGATAAACATATTAAAGAAGAGATAAACATGTTTTTAAAAGGATATTATGATTCTTACACTGGTTTATACTTAAAAAGTAAAGATTTTTTAGAAAAATTATTGAAAATATAATGTTCTTTAAAATCTTTTTGTTTATAAAAAAATATGATATAATATATATACTAAGGAATAATGATATGAATAAAAAACATCTTAATTTAACAATAATTATTTTAATATTTTTATCAGTTGTTTTTATGTCAATTGGATATTCTGCTTTTAACTCAGAATTATTAATAAGTGGTGAAGCAGCTTTGATACCAGCTAATAGTATATATATTTCTAATATAGAATTAATAAATATAGAAAATGCTACAGAATCATTTTCGCCAGAAATAAGTGATTCTACTACTAATATTGGTGTGAACATACCTAATAACAATTCAACATTTACATACGAAGTAACTATAACAAATGTTACCAGTAATTATTATTATTTAGCTGGTATCAATGAAAAAATAAATACTAGTAATGTGGACTATAGAATAATTGATTTGTATTTATATGATGAGTTTGCACCAAATTCTGAAATAAAATTTCATATAACGTATGAAGCATCCAGTATTCCATTAGATACTAATTTCACATTAAATTTAGAGTATATTTTTACTCCTGGAGAAATTTATAAAGATGAGACATTAAATGGTGCTGATCCTGATTTAATTGATGGATTGATTCCGATAGTTTATAATAATGATAATGCTCACTGGGAAAAAGCGGATGTAGTTAATGGTAGATGGTATGATTATGATATCCAGCAGTGGGCTAATGCTACATCTGTTACGACATCTACTAGAGACTATTATATTAATGCTAAACCAGGTACTGAAGTTAAGATGGAAGATATGACATCTATGATGGTATGGATTCCTAGATATTCATATACTGTTAATGATACTTACGGTAATCAGGGATATAATGGTAATACAGTTAGTATTCTAACGCCAGGAGCTTTTGATATTAAATTTGGGGATACATCAATGCTGGATACGGGAACTGCAAATTATTCTGGTGATTATCCTACTGAGTATTATACATCACCAGCTTTTTGCTGGGGTAATTCATGTGATGACCCTAGCACTAGAAGTAGTGCCGAAAATGTAGAAATACCAGGGTTTTGGATGGCAAAATTTGAAGCCTCTAAAACGGATAATATACTTTATTCTAAACCAAATCAAACTCCTATGGTAATGTATTCTATTAAAGATACATTTAATTTTGTACAAGGTCTTATGAATGGAATGAATGGTTATAACAATTATGGTTTTGTTGGTTATGTAGATGCTCATCTTATAAAAAATACAGAATGGGGTGCAATGGCATATCTATCTCAGTCTGCATATGGAAAATACGGAAATACTTATTACACAGGACTTAATAAAGAAATTTATCCAAATAATTGTTTAAATTATACAACTGGGATAGGTGGCGAAAGTCCACTTGCTTCCAGTACAACTCTAACATGCACTACAAATACATACGATACATATTACGGAATGGGTGCATCAACTACTGGTAATATATATGGAGTATATGATACAGTTGGGGGAACATTTGATAGAGTTATGGGAACAGTTCTTACTTCTTCAGGATCTTTTAATCCAGATAAATCCGGTTTTACAAGTTTACCTGAAAGCAAATATATAAATGTTTATCCATATGGTAATTATGGTGTAACAACAACTCCTTCAATTAAAGGGGATGCATTAACTGATACACTTGGTTTTTATAGCGATAGGGGTGTAACAAGTGAATATTTAATAAATTCATGGTTTTACCGAGGCGGAAGTTTATGGTCAAATGCAACATATATCAATGGAATATTTTCATATACTACTTATAGTGGAGTAGCTGATCCTAATCATTCATCTAGATATACTATTACTTTGTATTAAAGTTCATTTTTAGCTTAAAATGGGCTTTTTTTATTGACTTTTATAAAAAAAAGATGTAATATTAAGTTCCAGAAGGTAGTAATTATATGCATCATTTGACAAAATGTAACATATATGATATAATTAATTTGTAGTAGGGGGTAATATATATGAAAGGATTCGTATTAGACTACATTGATGAAAATGAATATAGAAAATTAGAAAGAGCTTTAAAGAAATATAATATGTTAGCGTTTAAGAAATTAAACTTCGAATATTATCCAGCTCTTAGAAGTGGAAATAGTATTGGTGAATTAATTTCAAGTAATAAAAGTAAAAATACTAAAACGTATGAACTTAAATTACCAAGTGATAAAACTTTTGCTCAAATTCATGGAGATGTAAAATTAGTTTATACAATACATACAAAAGAAAAAATAGTTATTTTAGAAAAAATAACACCTGAAGATATTTTGTTAGAAGGACATAGATCTGAATTAACAACTTACAAAGGTATTATGATAAGTAAAAATAACCAAGCTAAAGACATGTTTAAAATAGATTTATTAAATATGTTACAAGATAATAAGTAATACTTGTTATAAAAAAACGTCTATCGACGTTTTTTTCTTTTTAATAATCCAATTAGAAGTAGTACTACAAATAACGATCCTCCAAGAATGTATTCCCAGTAGACACTTACCAGACCTGATAATGAATATTCTAAACTATCATCATATAGTGCATCAAAGCTATGTACTTCGTATCCTTGATAATTTACTTTTATTTCACCTATAATTTCTTTATTATAACTAGGAGTGATAATATCGATGCCTTCATAAATATATGTAAATGATTCAGTATTAATGTTTTTATCAGTATAATAACTAAAATCTTCTGGCGCTAATATGTTATATTGAGATTTTGTACTATTTTCAGCAGTAATATATTTTAATATATCTCCTTTTTTATAAATATCTATATAATCATAATTGCTCGCAACATAGTCATATATATTTAGTGAATCTATTAAGTGATTAGGTATTTTTTGTTCATAATCACCACCAGCAGTAATAAGTAAATAATTAAAATCTTCATAAATACCAGTAGAAGCTAAACAATATCCAGCTTCATCAGTAAATCCTGTTTTAGCCCCAGTTATATAATTATTTGTTAATTCATATCTGTCAATTATACTTAAATATGAATTTTTAAGAGTTATACTTTTATCACTTATTAAATAAGTACTGGCTGTAAATATTTCTTTAAAATTGTCATTTTCTAACGCATACAATAATATTTTAGATACATCATATACTGAAGAGTAGTTATCATCATTGTGAAGTCCTGTTGTGTTTGTAAAATGAGTGGTTTCTAATTCTAATTTATTTGCAAATTCATTCATAAGTTCCACAAAGCCTTCATTTGAACCTCCGATTAAATATGCTAGTGTTTGAGCAGCGTCTGCTCCGCTTGGAAGCATTAGGCCATATAATAAATCTTTATAAGTAACGCTTTGCCCTAATTTAAATCCAGCAGTGGTAGCATTTGCTTCAATTAATCCTTCTAAACCTTCTGATGGAATAGTTACTTTTGCATTTAAATTTTCAATATTTTCAATAGCAACAATAGCAGTTGTGATTTTTGTAAGTGATGCTACATATATCTGCTCCTTAGCATCTTTTTCCATAACAATTTGATTGTCATTTAAATTGTACATAATATAATTATCTGAATTAATATCTAGAGCATAAATATTAATAGGGATAATTAATAAAATTAATAATTTTATATATTTTTTCATATCTTACCTCATAAAAATTATAACATTATCTAAAAATAAAGTAAATTATTATTGCAACATAATAATTTTTATGTTAAAATTAAAAAGCAAGTGGTCCTCTAGCTCAGTTGGTTAGAGCATCCGGCTCATAACCGGACGGTCGTAGGTTCGAGTCCTACGAGGACCACCATTTATATGCAGGCATGGCGAAATTGGTAGACGCGCTAGACTTAGGATCTAGTGGATTCATCCATGGGGGTTCAAGTCCCTTTGCCTGCACCACAGGAAAATAACTAGTTAGTAATAACTAGTTTTTTTTGACGGTTAGTTATAATAATATTTGCAAATATTGATTGAATATTAATTATATGATAAAATATAAACGTACTTGAGGTGAAGTTATGGATAAAACAAGTATTTACAATGTTAAAGTACTAAAACAAGAATTAATGCTTTTAGAATTAAATGAAATAGTAGAAGCTTTGGAAGAAAAAGGCTATGAAGCAACTAATCAAATAGTAGGTTATATATTAAGTGGAGATAATTCATATATAACTAGTTATAAAAATTGTAGAAAGAAAATAAGTAAATATAGTTCTTCAGAACTTTTAAGAGCTATATTAAATGGTTATTTAGGTAAATAAGTATGAGATACATGGGTATTGATTTAGGAACAAAAACTTGTGGTATTGCAATTAGTGATAAAACTAATATTATGGCATGTCCTCTTAAAACTCTTAAATTTGAAGAAAATAATTATAAATATTTAGCAACTCAACTTGATTTAATGATGGATATGCTTAGTATAACTGATTTAGCAGTAGGATATCCTAAAAATATGGATGGAACAAGTGGTTTTGCTACAGAAAGATTTGAAAAATTAAAAAAATATATTAAGTACAAAGTTAACATTCATTATATTGATGAACGATTGAGTACACTTCAGGCGAAAGCTATATTTAGAACTAATGGAAGAAGTGAAAGAAGTTTTAGAAATGAAATTGACACATTATCTGCAGTTTTAATTTTAGAAGTATTTATGAGAAAGATGGAAAATGAAAGATAATTTTATAGAAATAGAAAATGTTAAATATAAAGTTCTTTTTGTGTTAGAAAAAGAAGAATATTGCTATATTGCATATTTATCAAAATCAAATGAAGTAACATTTGTTAAATCTAGTAAGAACACTAATAATTTAGTATATGTAAATAAGAAAGAAAAAGAAGCAATGAATTATATATTAAATAAATTTAATGAGGATAATTTAGAGGGTAAAAATGAATAAAAAGAAAAAAATAATTATAATAATAATTTCAAGCATAACACTTATTTTAATATCACTTGCAGTATTTGTTGTAACTGGGCTTAGTAGCGTTACATCAAAAAATGAATATGTTACATTTAAAATAGAGAGTGGTACTAGTAAATTTGATATAACAAATAATTTAGTAGAAGCAGGAATTATTAAAAATGATTTAGCTGCTAATATTTATTTGCTTGTTAATTTTAATTTAAACCTTCAAGCAGGAACTTATAAATTAGATAGATCTATGAATGCTGCTGATATATTAAATCAAATAGCAACAGGTAATACTAATTTATATTCTGAAACTATAAGTGTAGTATTTGTTGAGGGAAAAAGAATTACAGATTATGCAGAAACTATTAGTGATAATTTTGATTATACTTATGATGAAGTAATAAGTGTTTTTGAAGATAAAACTTATATGAAAGAACTTGTTGGTAAATATGATATGTTATCCGATGAAGTGTTAAACGATAAAATATATTATGCTTTAGAGGGATATTTATTTCCTGATACTTATGAATTTTATAAGACTTCATCAATAAAAGAAATAATAGAAAAAATGTTAGATCATACAGCATCTAAGTTAAGTAACTTAACAGATAATATTAATGAAAGTAAGTATTCTGTGCACGAATTACTTACTATGGCATCTATTGCGGAGATGGAGGCAATTGATGCTACGGGTAGACAAAAAGTTGCACAAGTGGTATACTCAAGACTCGCAATTAACATGTCGCTTGGAATGGATGTAACATCATATTATGGTGTACAAAAAGAAATGGGTAGCATTTTAACTGTAGATGATTTAAATGCCGATAATGGTTATAATACTAGAAATGCTAATTTTATAGGTCTTCCAGTAGGACCAATATGTAATTCATCTTTTGAATCAATTACAGCAGTATTAAACCCATCAGATACGAATTATTTATATTTTGTAGCTGATGTAACTACAGGTTATATTCACTTTTTAGAAACTAAAGATGAATTTGATCAAGTTGTAGCACAGCTTCGTAGTGAAGGTAAATTATAGAAGGAGTAAATATGAAAGATCTTATATTAGAAATGGAAAAATACGCTAATGAGCAAAATGTTCCAATTATAGAAAAAGATTCAATAGCTTTTATTATGAAATATATAAAAGCAAATAAAATAAAAAATATTCTAGAAATAGGGAGTGCTATAGGCTATTCTGCTATATTAATGGCATCAGTTACTTTAGACTCTAAAATAACAACTATAGAACGTGATAATAAACGCTATATGGAATGTTTAAAAAATGTAAAAAAATGTGGTTTTGATAATAAAATTAATGTTGTATATCAAGATGCATTAGAAGTTAATTTATCAGATGAAGTTAAATATGATTTAATATTTATAGATGCTGCAAAGTGTCAATATATTAATTTTTTTGAAAAATTCAAACATTTTTTAGCACCAGGTGGAGTTATAATAACAGATAACATTAATTTTCATGGTTATGTAGGAAATTCAAAGACTATCGAAAGTAAAAATTTAAAACAGTTAGTAGAAAAACTAGAAAACTATGTTGAATTTTTAACTGATAATGATGAATTTATTACTAA
The DNA here is from genome assembly GCA_964369625.1 of uncultured Muribaculaceae bacterium. GTDB lineage: Bacteria > Bacillota_I > Bacilli_A > RF39 > UBA660 > CAKOSP01. The sequence goes on along the minus strand of CAYJFC010000018.1, from coordinate 10,273 downwards.
GTTTTATAAAGTTGGAGACGGACTAGCTGTAAGTGTAAAAAAAGATGAAAAATAAATATTTGGTAGTAGTAGAAAATTTAGAAGATACAAATATACTTAAGAAAATGGAAGTTACTAAATTTTTATTTCCTCTTAAGTTTTTTTCTGTGGGATTTAACAAATATTTTGAAATAAAAGATATTACTGTATCTAATGCGTATTTATATATTAATAAAATGCTTACTAGTGATGAATTAGATCTTTTAAGGAATATTTTAAATATATTGCCTAAGAATATTATAGGCATCGTTTTTGAAGATTTAGGGGTTATTCAAATAACCAAGGATATGAATTTTGAAAAAATATTATATTTAAGTCATTTTAACACCAATGTAGAAAGTATAAAAGAATTTTTAAAATATACTACTTCAGTAGTTATTCCAACTGATTTAACAATAGAAGAAGTTAATTATATTTTAGATAATAGTTATAGTGATTTATGTATTTATGGATATGGTTATATTCCTGCATCGTATTCCAAAAGAACACTTAATAAAAATTATTCTGATTATCATAAAGTGCCGTATAAAAATAAATTAGAACTTGAAAATACTGATTTTAAATTCATAACAGTAGAAACAGAAGCTGGTACAGTTATATATGAAAATAAAGTATTTAATGGACTACATGAAAAGTATCGTAAAAATATAAAATACATAATAGTGAATTTGTTTAATATAAATTTAGATGACTTCATAAATGATTTAAATAAAACAGAAAATTTAAATACTAATTTTTTATATAAAAAGACAATATATAAACTTAAGGCAGGTGATAAATAATGTATGAATTATTAGCGCCAGCAGGAGACTTAGAAAGACTTAAAATAGCTCTTTTATATGGAGCTGATGCAATATATATCGGTGGACAGGATTTTAGTTTAAGAGCTAATGCCAAAAACTTTTCTTTAGAAGAAATAAAAAAGGCAACAGAGTACACTCACAGTTTAAACAAAAAATTATATGTAACAATCAATATATCATTTCATGAAGAGGATTTAAATAATTTAGATGAGTATTTAATTTATCTAAATGATATATCTGTAGATGGCATTATTGTAAGTGATATAGTAGTTATTAATAGAGTAAAAAAACTTGGGCTTAATTTGTTTATGGTATTATCTACGCAAGCTAGTACATATAATGAATATAGTACTAAGTTTTGGCAATCTCTTGGGATTAAACGCATTGTTTTAGCAAGAGAAACTAATAAAAAAGAAATTAAAAGAATAATAAATAATACTAAAGTGGAAACTGAAGTATTTATTCATGGATCGATGTGCATATCTTTTAGTGGTAAGTGCGTATTATCAAATATTACAACACTTAGAGATGCTAATAGAGGTGGTTGTGCTCAAGTATGCAGATGGTGTTTTAAAAATAAAAATAATCCTGATTTTACTATGATGCCTAAAGATTTAAATATGATTGAGAATATAAAAGAAATGATGAGTTTAGGAGTTGTATCTTATAAAGTTGAAGGTAGAATGAGATCAGTATATTATATAGCTACTATGATAAGCTCGTATAGAAAAATATTTGATTTAGTAATAAGTAATAAATTGACAAAAAAAGAGGAAGTATATTATTTAAATATTTTAAATAGATGTGCTAATAGAGAATCTGCTTCGCAATTTTTTTCTAAAGATACAGATTATAATGACCAATACTTTAGTGATAGACAAGAAGTAACAAATAAAGATTTTCTAGGTATAGTTAAGTCATATGATAAACATACTAAAATTGTTACCTTAGAGCAAAGAAATTATTTAAAAAAAGGTGACGTAGTTGAATTTTTTGGACCAAATATGGAAACTTTTACATATGAAGTAAATACAATATATAATGACAACTTAGAAGAAATAGATATTGCAAGGCATCCAAAAATGATAGTGAAATTAAAGCTAGAAACCGAGGTATGTGAAAACTCATTTATGAGAGTGAAAATATTTGACAAAAATGATATTTTGTAGTAATATTATACACGTTATGTTAAAAATAACTTTTTAAAAGGAGATACAAATGACAAAAGATACTATAATCCTTACTCCAGAAGGATTTATTGAACTGGAAGCTGAATTAAATGAACTTAAAACGGTTAGAAGACCGGAAATTATAATTGCTTTAAAAGAAGCAAGAGCCCTTGGAGATTTATCTGAAAATGCTGATTATGATGCTGCCAGAAATGAACAAGCACAAATAGAAGCTAAAATAAAAGATTTAGAATATCGTTTAGAAAATTGTACTATAGCAAAAACTAAATCTAAAAATGGTGCTATATCACTTGGGTCAATTGTGACAGTAAAATATGATGATGGCGAAGAAGATGAATTTAAAATAGTTGGGTCAGTTGAAGCAGATTCATTTAATAATAAAATTAGTAATGAGTCACCTTTAGGAAAAGCACTAATTAATCGTAAAAAAGGTGAAGAAGTTGCAGTAGAAAGTCCAAATGGCACTTATACAATTGTAATTTTAAACGTAGCATAGCAAAAAGTTATGCTTTTTTTATTGTAAAAAATACAAAAATATATTATAATACTATTGATATTTTGAAAGAGGGAAATTATGGCAAAAAATATACATGAAATTGAAATTAAATTAGAAAAAGAATGGATTGACGCTTTAGATAAAGCTTTTAAAAAAGCTAGTAAAGAAGTAAAAGTTGATGGATTCAGAAAAGGTGCTGTACCTAAAGAAATTTTTATTAAAAAATATGGTATTGAATCTTTATATGAAGAAGCAACTAATATAGCAATGGAAGTTGCTTATCAAAAAGTTTTAAAGGATGAAAAACTTGAACCAGTTGTTCAGCCGGCAGTTGATATTATTGGTATTAGTGATACTAATGTAATTTTAAAATTCAAATTAGTTACTAAACCAGATGTTAAATTAGGTGAATACAAAAATTTAGGTGTAAAAAAAGAAACAGTTAAAGTTACAAAAAAAGAAATTGATGAAGAACTTACTACTATTAAAAATCAAATGGCAGATTTTGTTACTAAAGAAAAAGGAAATGTAGAATCTGGTGATACAGCTGTTATAGATTTCAAAGGATTTATGGATGGTAAAGAATTTGATGGTGGGACAGGTAATGATTATCCACTTGAAATAGGTTCTAACTCATTTATACCTGGTTTTGAAGAAAAATTAATTGGTACTAAATTAAATGAAACAGTGAAATTAGAATTAACTTTTCCAGAAAATTATGTTGAACATTTAAAAGGTAAAGACGTTACATTTGAAGTAACAGTTAAAGAAATTAAAACTAAAAAAGATCCAGAAATAAATGAAGATTTTTTCAAAGATTTAGGATACTCTGATATGAAGACTATTGAAGAATTAAAATCTGAACTTGAAAAAAATATTAAAGAGAAAAAAGAAAAAGCTTTAGAAGATAAATTTATTGATGCTTGTTTAGAAAAAGCTTCTAAAAATATGAAAGTAGAACTTTGTGATGAAATTATTAGTGAAGAAGTTCATAGAATGATTGATCAATATAAAAGACAACTAGAAATGCAAGGTATGAATTTAGAAACATACTTTGAAATGACTGGTACAAAACATGAAGATTTACATAAACAAATGGCTCCAGAAGCTAAAAAACGTGTAGAATTCAGATATTTAATCGAAGCTGTAGCAGATGCAGAAAAAATTGATTTTAAAGCAAAAGAAGTTGAAAAAAGAGCTAAAGAAATGGCTGATAACTATGGTATATCAGTTGATGAACTATTAAAAGCATACGGATCATTAGATGTAATAAAATATGATATGAAAATGCATAGAGCACTTGAAATTATTAAAGAAAATAACTAAGTTTAATTACTTAGTTTTTTTATTGAAAAATATGTAAAATTAGTGTATTTTTTCTTTACTTTAAACTAATTAATCTATATAATAAAACCTAATGTTGGAGGGACTATATGAATAAAGATTATTTAGTTATATTATTAAAAAAATTAGTAGTACTTCCAAATCAAGAAGTTAAAATAGAAATTATTTCAGATATTAGTAAAAAAATAATAAATAAAAATACCACTAATGAAATATTAGTAGTTGCACCAATAAATCAAAAAGAATCAGAACCAAATATAGATGATTTACCTAAAATAGGGGTAGTTGCATCAATAAAAAGCAGTATAGAACTATCTAATGGTAATCTTAGAGTAATTTTAACTGGTTTAAATAGAGTTATTATTGATTCTTACTATTCACTTAAAGAAGATGAAGATATACTATCTGCTTCAACTAGTTTATTAGATATTCCTAAATACAATGAAACAGAAGAAAAAGCTGTTAAAAGAAAACTTAAAACTTCATTAAAAAAATATGTTAAAAATAATTCTATGCTTTCCAATACAATAGTTTCAAATATTGAAGATGAAGATGATTTAGATAAATTATCAGATATGATAACTACATTTTTACCATTTAATGTAGATAAAAAACTTGAGTATATGCAAATGATTAATCCTATTCTTAGAAGCAAAGCTTTAATAATGGATTTAGAAGAAGAATTACATGTACTTAAAATCAATAAAACTATAGAAGATAATATAAAAGAGAAATTACTTGTAAAAGATAAAGAATATTATTTAAAAGAAAAATTAAAAGAAATACAGCTAGAATTAGGTGAAACTAATTTAAAAGATATAGAAATACAAAATTATATAGAAAAATTAGACTCACTTAAATTAAATTCCAATACCTATAAAAAACTTATAAATGAGATTAATAAATACAAAAGAAGTGTTAATGAATCACCAGAAGCTGCAGTGCTTAAAAACTATATTGAAATAGTTTTAAACATGCCCTGGAATAAAAAAACTAAAGATAATTTAGATAGTAATAAAATAAAAGAAACGCTAGATTTAACACATTTTGGATTAGATGAAATAAAGGGTAGAATAATTGATTATGTGGAAATCAAATCAATATCTAAAAATACCAAAAATCCTATTATATGTTTGGTAGGTCCTCCAGGAGTTGGAAAAACAACTATAGCAAAATCTATTGCAGATGCACTTAACAAAAAATTCGTTAAAATATCTGTAGGGGGATTAAATGATTCAATAGAACTTATAGGTAGCAGAAGAACATATTTAGGATCTGCTCCTGGAAAAATAATAAGTGGCATCATCAAAGCAGAGGTAAATAATCCACTTATATTAATAGATGAAATAGATAAAATGGTTAAAGATTATAAATCTGATCCAGCAAGTACTTTGTTAGAAATACTTGATCAATCACAAAATAGTATGTTTATTGATAATTATATCGAAGAACCTTTTGATTTATCTAATTCTTTATTTATATTAACTGCTAATGATGAATCATGTATTCCTTATGCATTAAAAGATAGACTTGAAATAATTAATTTGAGTAGTTATACAGTTTATGAAAAAACTTCGATTGCTAACAACTATTTACTACCTCAAATATTTCAAGAATATAACGTTAAGGATAATTCTTCAAATATAAAAAGTGAGTACATTACTGAAATAATAAATAGCTATACTAAGGAAGCTGGAGTAAGAGAATTATCTAGAATACTACATAAACTTATTCGTAAGCTAATAATTAATAAAGAAAATAAACTTAATCTAAATATAATAAAAAAATATTTAGGTGAGTATAAATATACTAATAATTTAATATCTACTGATGAACAAATAGGCATTTCTAATGCTCTTGCATATACTAATGTAGGCGGTCTAATTACACAAGTAGAAGTTGTTAAATTTAAAGGTAGTGGTGAATTTTTAGTTACAGGTCAAGTAGGAGATGTAATGAATGAATCAATTAAAGTAGCATTATCTCATTTAAAAGTAAGTTATAAAGTAGATTTTAAAAATAATGACATTCATATTCATTTTTTAGATGCTTCAACTAAAAAAGATGGACCTTCAGCGGGTCTTGCAATATTAGTTGCATTAGCATCATTATCTTTAGGTAAAAAAGTAGAGAACAATATAGCTTTTTCTGGAGAAGTAGACCTTAATGGTAATATTCTAAAAATAGGTGGTTTTAAAGAAAAAGTTATAGCTGCTATAAATAATAAAATGGCTTTAATTTACTTGCCATTTGATAATGCAAATGATATATTAGAAGTGCCGGAAAAATATTTAAGGGAAATAAATATAAAATTTGTAAGTAATTTTAAAGAAGTATATGAAGATATACTTTCATAAGAAGGGTGTGAAGTTTAGTGGATTTAAACAAGGTCTATGAAAATTTAACTTTTGAAAAAATATATAATAAAACTAGTGGAGAAGTAGAATATTTTACTATAGATACTAGATTAATACGTAGTAATTGTTTTTATGTGGGTATAAAAGGTGATAATTATGATGGTAATAACTTTTACCTAGATGCACTAAAAAAAGGTGCTAAGGTAGCTGTGATAGAAAATATAGATATAACAAAAGATGATTTAAATTATATCACCGAAAATAACAAAACTATAATTGTTGTAAAGGACACTATTAAATTTTTAGGAGATTTAGCATCTTATAAAAGAACAATAATAAATATACCTATTATTGCTGTTACAGGTTCTGCTGGTAAAACTAGTACTAAAGATATGATATATACAGTTTTAAATGAAAAATATGATGCATTTAAAACTATAGGAAATAAAAATAATCATTTAGGACTTCCTTTAACATTACTTAATTTAACTGATGAAAAAATAGCAGTACTTGAGATGGGAATGAATCATTTAGGTGAAATATCATATTTAAGTAAAATAGCGAGACCTGATGTTGCAGTAATTACGAATGTAGGTACAGCCCATATTGGTAATTTAGGTAGTAGAGAAAATATTTTAAAAGCTAAACTAGAAATATTAGACGGTTTAGCTAAAGAAGGTACCCTTATAATTAATAATGATAATGATTTACTTCATAATTGGCTTAAAAATTATAAAGGTGATATAGATATTAAAACATATGGAATACATAATAAAAGTGATGTTATGCCATTTGATATAGTAGAAGATGAAACAGAAAGTACATATACATATGAAAATATATTATTTAATGTACCTGTTGCAGGAGAACATTATGTATATAATTCTTTATCATCAATAATAATTGGAAAAATGTTTGATATATCTTTAGAAGAAATAAAAAATGGTATGAAAAAATTAGAACTTACTTCTAATAGAATGGAATTAACTGAAAAAGATGGTATTAGCTATATAAATGATGCTTATAATGCTAATTATGATGCTGTTAAATATGCTATAAAACATTTGGGTAGTGTTGAAGGTAGAAAAATAGCATGTCTTGGTACTATGAAAGAATTGGGTAAATATTCTACAGAACTTCATTCAAAGCTTGGAATTGAAATAATAGATAATGAAATTGATATCTTAATAACTGTCGGAGAATATACTGATTTAATAAATAAAATGGCATTAGAAAATGGTTTATTAGAAGAAAATAGCTATCATTTTAATACTAATGAAGAAGCAATAAATATAATTAATAAAATAAAATTACCTGATGATACAATTTTAGTTAAAGCATCTGCTTCATGTAATTTCTTAGAAATAGTTGATAAAATAGTTAATTAACTATTTTTTTGTGATATTTTTTTCCTTATGAGAATATATTTTTTTAGGAGGAATAAAAATGAACTGTGTAATGCCTTTTACAAAGGATATTGAATTTAGTACTAATATCAAAGAAATATGTAGTATTTCACTTGAACATGAATTTAATGTAAATAATAAAGTGATTCTTGGTAATTTTTTCATAAGTGGAACTTATAAATCACATGAACTTAGCGTTAATATGGAAGATTTTTCGTATACATTACCATTTGATGTGTCTTTAGCAGATAATATTAAGGAAGATACTGTTAACTTTATTATTGATAACTTTACTTATGAAATAGTAGATAATAACACTTTAAAAGTAGATATTGACTATTTAGTTAAAGCAGAAGAAAAAATATTAATTAAAGAAGAAAAAATATTTGAAGAAGTACCTGAAGATTTATCAGATATCTTTGCAAGTGATGCAAGAGAAGTTATTAAGGAAGACGCTCCAAGAGAGCTAAAAAAAGCAGATGAAGATACAATTTTAAGCTTTGCATCTAATAATGAAGAATCTTTTGTAACTTATAAAGTGCATATTATAAAAGATGGTGAAACAATAGAGTCGATTGCAAAACTATATAATAAAACTGAAAATGAAGTATATGATTATAATACCACTATAAAATTTTTAACTGGCGAAAAAGTATTAATACCAGAAGATGAATAATGAAAAATATACTAAAATAGGTAATGCTTTAATTGTAGATAAGGACAATACTAAAGTAGTTGTAAAGCATAAATTAGAAAATGTTAATATCAAGGGATTATATACATATTTAGAAAGTAGAGATTTTAATTATTTTCCTTCTTTATATGATACATCTGAAAAAGAAGATAATTACTTTGAATATTTAATTGATGCAACTATGCCAAAAGAGCAAAGAGCTATAGATATGATAAATGTAGTATCACTACTTCATCACAAAACAGGATATTTTAAGGAAGTTAGAGAAGATAAATTTAAAGAAGTTTATGAAAACATTGAATCTAATATACTTTATTTGAAGGACTATAATAATAATTTATTTAATAAATTTTTTAAAGATAAATATATGTCTCCTTCAGCATATTTGTTTATGAGAAACTATCATAAACTAAATGCTGCTCTTAATTTTTGTGAAGAAGAACTTGATTCTTGGTATGAAATAGTTAAAAAAGAAAAAAAACAAAGAGTTAGTATAGTGCATAATAATCTGAGAATAGATCATTTTATAAAGGGAAGTAAAGATGCATTAATTAGCTGGGATAAACATAAAATAGATACGCCTGTACTAGATTTATATAACCTTTATAAAAATGATTATTTAAATTATCCGTTCTCTGAAGTATTAAATGTATATATAAGTAGATATCCACTTTTAGATCATGAACAAAAATTGTTTTTCATTCTTATCAATATTCCGCCAAAAATAACTTTTGATTTTAATGAGTTTGATAATACAAAAGATATAAGAAAAAAACTAGATTATATATATGTTACTGAAGAATTAACAAAACCATATTATTCTAAAGATGAAGAAGAATAATGCGCAAATTAGCATCAAAAGAACAAACACATTAAATCTAAACGGAAATATTAAAGTTAAAATTCCTTGATAAAATATAAGACAAGATAATATAAGAATCATAAATACAGCAAAACCTGGTCCAAAAAATCTACGCATGAAATCACCTATAATAGTATATGACTAAGTAAAGAATTTGTTTTAACTAGTAATTACTAGTTTTTTTCTTGAAGTAAATTGTATATTTTGATATACTTTAGATAGTAAAGGATAGTGTGTTATGAAACTAGATTTTAAAAATAAAAAAACTCAGATTATACTTTTAATTATAGGGCTTGTTTTACTTGCTGGAGGAACTACATTTGCATTCTTTGTATTAGGAGTTCCAGATCCAGCGGAAACTGAAGTTAATTTAGGAACTGAAACAAGTGGTGGTCTTACGTTTACAGCTGGAGATCCAGTTACTATTTTTGCTACTTTAGAAAATTTTGCAGAGTATGATGGTTCTTTAAGTGCAGAGTCAACTACTACAGTGAATTTAAAAGCTCCATCAGATATAGGAAGTGCATCGGAAAACTATTATGTATATTTTAACGTAACTGAAAATAACTTTGTTTATACATACAGCAAGTCAGTTCCTGAGATGATTTTAACAATTACTGATCCAGAAGGAAATATTGTAACTAGCGCTCCAGAAGTTGATTATGTATCTACAATTGATGCGTTAACTGGAAGAGCCATAGCGGGCTTTGATATAACTGATTACAAAGGTCTTATTACTATTGCCTCACCTCAAAGTATAAGCACTACTAATAGCACAGTTGGAACGTCTCAAGAGTGGACAGCTAAAATAACTTTTGTTAATTTAGATATATTGCAAGAAGAAAATGAAGGCAAAAATTTACTAGGTAACTTTTTAGTTCAAAAAGAAGAATTTAAATATCCAGTTACAGATTATATATTAATGGGTTACGATGCTCTGCAGGTTAATTCTAGTGATACATCCAATGTTGCATTAAGTGCAAAAGGACTTTTGCACCATACACCAGAGCTTACAAATGGCGCAGGAGATAATAATTATAGATATTCAGGAAGTAATGAAGTAGTATCAAATAATTGGGTGT
>CAYJFC010000017.1:0-27817 GCA_964369625.1 uncultured Muribaculaceae bacterium | reverse complement strand
TATTTCTTCTTGCATTATTTCACTATCCTATTCTATTTAAAGTTTATCAAAAAAAATAATATTTTTCAATATTATTTAATGTTTTGGTTTAAAAAACAAACTAACTAAAAATGCAAATACTACTGCTGCAACTAAAGCTGCAGATGATTTCTCTAGAAAATTTGTAAATATTCCTAAAAAGCCAATATCTTGATATCCTTCTATTGCACCTTGGTATAATAAATGACCAAAATTAGATATTATAACTGTAGCACCAGAACCTGATATATCAATTAACTTTTGATATATACCAAAAAATGAAAGAATAGAACCAAGTACTGTAAATAGTGATGTAATATGTCCTGGAGTTAATTTAGTATTATCAAGAATTATTTGGCCTATTGCGCAGAGCATTCCTGCTACTAAAAAAGCATATAGAAAATTCATTACTCTACCTCCAAACTTATAGCATGTGATATCGCCGGTATTGTATTATGTTGATTAACTAAATTAGGTGAATGAAGAGATCCTGTTGCAAGTAGTAATATTTTTTTATATTTTGTTTTAGTTAATATTTTATTAAATAAAACTATTGGCATACATACAGGTCCAGATCCTCCAGCATAAGTATCTTGAGTTTTTAAAAACAGTTCACAACCACAATCTGTATATTTTTTTATTTTTAAATCATATACTCTTTTAATATAATCAGTAAAAATATTAATACCTATACAACCTAGATCTCCAGTAACAATTAAATCATAATAATTGATATCCCTTTTAAAATCTTTTAAATGTTTATTTAAAGTATCTCCAGCAGCTGGAGCCATAACTGCTCCCATATGATTTACATCATTTATTCCCATATCAATAACTTTACCAATTGTTGCACTTTCTATTTTTATTTTTTGTTTTTCATTAGTGACAATACACCCAGCAGCACCAGTAGATGTAAATGTAGCTGTGTGTGGTCTTGGCGAGCCATATTCAACTGGATATCTATATTGCCTTTCTGCAGTCAAATTATGGCTTGATGTAAGCGCAAAAACATTTTTATATTTATAATTATCTACATAAGTTGATGCTAATAACAAACTTTCTGTAAATGTAGAGCAAGCCGAGTAAACACCTAAAAAAGGGATTTTATAATCTCTTAAAGTATAATTTGTAATAGAAATTTGATTTATTAAGTCTCCCCCTACTAATAAATTAATTTCTTCTTCTAATAAATTATTTTTATTAAGTAAATTATTAATAACAGATTTTTGCATTTTAATTTCTGCTTTTTCAAAAGTTTTTTCTCCATAATAATAATCATCTAATGCTTCATCATATTTTTTTAATTTACTATCTTTTTCAAGTGGACCTACTACTGTGTAATAATCCTTAATATATACACTTTTAAATTTTATACTAGACACCAAGTATCACCCTCACAATCACTAATATAAAAGAAGATATAATTCCATAAAGAATTACAGAACCAGCCAGTTTAAAGAAGTTAGCACCTAGTCCAGTTATTAGTCCATCTTTTTTATAATCAAGTGCACTACTAGTTACTGAATGTGCAAAACCTGAAGTTGGGATAATAAGACCACATTTAATTTTAGTTACCCAGTTATCAAAAAATCCCATCGCAGTAAATAAAGACGTTACAAAAATTATAATCATTGCTAAAATAGCATACGCATAAATTTCTGGTAATACAAAACTTTTCATTAAAATATCAACAATAACTTCTCCTAAAAAACCAATAAAACCACCTACTAAAAATGATATTAAAAATTTTTTTAATCTATTTTCTTTTGGGTTATACTCTTTTACCAGTTTTTTATATTCTTCTTTATCCAAAATAATCACCATCTATATTATGAATAAAAAAAAGAGAATATATACTACTGCATCATATATTCTCTCATATTATTAACTGCTTTTTTTTCAAGTCTTGAAACCATTACCTGTGTCATTTTTAATTTTCTTGCTACATTTGCCTGTGTTTCATCATTAAAATATCTTTCTTCAAGTATTACTCTTTGATCATTTGATAAATTTTCAAGCCCCGAGTATAGCATTAACTTATCATCTTGCGTAATCGTTTCATCTTTACTTATAGTTTCATATAAACTACGATCACTTTCATTTTCTGATTCAAGCGATAATGTATTAATAGCGCAGTTACATGCAAAATCTATTGTATTTACATCTAAATTTATAATACTAGATAATTCGTAATTACTAGGTACATATCCTTTTTCCTGCGCTAATTCAAATCTTACTTTTTCAATATATTTATACATTTTAAGTGTATCTTTACTTATTTTAAGCGCTTTATTTTTATTAACAAATAAATACATTTCTCCAAATATATAATTATATGCATAAGTACTAAATTTACATGTTTCATTAGGTTTATAATTTTCTAAAGCTTTATATAAACCAACAATTCCTGCTTGAATCAAATCTTCTTTCTCTGCTCCATAAAATGAAGAAGCAAGTTTATAAATGGTTTTTATATTTTCATCTAAAACTTCTTTTTTATCCATTTCTTTTAAACCTGAATTTTTTTTAGTGCACTTAATTCATTACAAAGTGGTTTCGTTCTTAGCCTTTTAACAAGTAAGTCCATCTTTTTAGGAACATCACATAAATAGAATTTACCTTTATTAACCTTTAGAGCCCACTTAGTATTTAAAAGCGCATTTATACCAGGCTCATCCACCCTTTCTAAATCATATAAATTACATACTAAATATTTAATTTTATGTTTAAGTAATACTGGTATTAAATAATTATTTAATTTATATGTATTTTTTCTTTCAAGATTTCCTTTTAATCTCATAAAAAGAACTCCATTATTGTACTCCAAATCCAACTTAAGCAATTTTTCTCACCTTCTATATATAATATAAATAAAAAAAAGTTTAAATTAAACATTTTCGACAAAATAAAACAAAATATCTATATTACAATATTCGACATTTTGTTTATATTTTAATTTATTAAAGTAAGTTTTCCATCTACAAATGAATATAAGTAAGTAATGCATTCTTTATTAGTTAATTCACTTATATATTTTTTATAACCATTTAACTGATTAACATATGCTTCATCAGTAGTATTTTTAAGTTTATAATCAACAATAACATATTTATCAGAATATTCTAAAAGCAAATCTATAATACCATGCATTTGATTAAAATCATCAGTATATATAAATTCATATTCTTTATATATATTTATATAATCTTTAAGTATATCAAGTTTAATAAATTTTTGAACAAATAGTTTATATTTATCAGGTATTATATCATAGTTTAATTTTTCAAAATCAAAATGCTCCATCATATAATGAATTTTTAGTCCTTCTTCAATATTTTTTTTAGTTTCATTATTAAATAAGGAATTTGCTTTTTTTGAATAATGCTTATCTGCAAGCAATTCTTTTTCAAATTCATTTTCTTCTATTAATATTTTTTCATTAACTATACTTAGTTTATTTTGATAATCACTTTTTTTTGCAAAATTATAATCTTTTGTTAACTTTAATTTATTTATATCTATATTTTTTATATATGGATACACTATTTTATTTATTGAATTTATTATATCTGCAAAAGATCTATAATTAATTCTATCATAATCATTTATCAAATCATTTATATAAGAATAATCCTTATCATTTTTAAAATCCATTACAAAAATCATTTTTTCTTTAGCTCTTGTTAAAGCAACATATAATAGTCTTAACTTCTCACTTATTTCATCATTTATATAATCATTTTTTAAAAGAGTTTTTACAAAAGAAGTTTTCATTCCATTATTAATATACGGCATGATAATTCCATATTTATTGCTAAATAAAAATTTATCTTTTAACTCAAGTATATTAAATGCTTTATCTAATCCTGCAAAATAGCAAATCGGAAATTCTAAACCTTTAGATTTATGAATAGTCATTAAATAACACCCTTCTGCATCTTCTTTAGAAAGTGAATATTTTATATCTAAATCACCTGTAGTAATATTATCTAAATAGTTTATAAATTCATCAATTGTAAATATTTCAGAAGATGAATTACTTATATTTAATATATAATCTAATACTACATAATTTTTACTTATATCCCCGATAGTAATTAATTTTTCATAAAAATTAAATTCTTCGATAATTTTATTTACTATGTAATATATATTATTATTTTCTAATGATTGACTAATTGTTTGACATATTTTAAATATTTCAGTATTAAAATATTCTTTATTTGAAATAATATTATATAAGTTATTATCATCTATTTTAAACAAATAACTTCTTGCTACTGAAAAATACGCATACCTAAAATCATTATCATAAACTTTATTATGTATTTTATTAATCAATATAAGTATATTTTTTATAATTTTAATATTAATTGACTCTTTAATTGATTCATCTTTATAAACTGATAAAGGTACATTTAAATATTCAAATATTTTTTTATATAAATTAAATGATGTTGTTCTATCTAGCAGCACTGCAAAGTCATTATATTTGGCAGGCCTTTGAATATTTTCATCTTTATCAAAAATAATATATTTTGATTCAACTTTTTCTTTTATATCCCTGGCAATTGTAAATATTTCAATTTCTTCTTTACTATATATTTTATCTTCATCTTTTTGATAATTTAATATTTCAAAATTATTATTTTGCTCTGTTTTGCCAACAGTTTCATATAATGTATTTCCAAATGATAATTGGTGTTCTTTTTTATATTCTGCTCCTCCGATTGGAGCATTCATTATTTTATCAAACATTAAATTAATATTTAATAATACTTCTTCTCTTGATCTAAAATTTTTATTTAAATCTATTCTTTTACCACCATTTTTTTCTCCATACATTTCATATTTATCTTTAAATATAATCGGGTTTGCATTTCTAAAACGATATATAGATTGTTTAATGTCTCCTACCATATATACATTATTTTCTGATATAAGTGATATGAATAATTCTTGTATATCTGATGTATCTTGATATTCATCAATTAATATTTCATTAAATTTATTTTTATAAAACAATCTTACATCTTCATTTTCTTTAAGTATATCAATAGCCATTTTTTCTATATCTAAAAAATCAAACATGTTTTCTTTATATTTTAAATTTGTTACCAATTTATCATATTTTATAATTATATCCAGTAACACTTCAATATATTTCTTATTATTTAAATATGTTTGCTTTAAAATATTTAAATCTTCATACTTAGTTAATTCTTTTAATTTATTTAATAATTTTTTTAATTTATCTTTTTCTTCTTTTAATTCTTCACTGGAATTTTTAGGTAATCTAGCAACGTCTAAATCACCATATTTTTTATACGTAGCATAATCATTAGTAGTAAATAGTTCATTTAATAATACTTTTTCTGCATATAAACTATCTATTCGAATAATTTCATTATAAGAATTATTAATATCTTTAATTACAGACTTTATTAAAGTTATATAACTATTTACTAAACTATCAATATAGTCTTCATTATAAAAATTAGCAATATAATTGTCCAAAAATATTTTTTTATCGTATATTAAGTCAATAGATTTATATGCTGATTTAATATATTTTTTTAATTCATTATCATTTTTATAAAAATAATCTTTAATAAAACTAATAAATTTTTCATTTTTTTCTTGATATAATTTATCAAATAATTCTTCTAATAATTCTTCTTTTTTAAGTTCTATAATGCTTGCATCACATATATTAATATTCTTAGGTAAGTTTTTTAAATAATGATATTTTTTTACTACTGATAAAGTAAATGAATCGAATGTTGTTATATATGCTGACTCAACTTTTTCAAGTTCATCCTTTAAATTATCATTAGCTTTAATTTTATTTCTAATACGTTCTTTCATTTCTGCTGCAGCGGCATTTGTAAATGTTAGTATTAGTAAATTTTCAGTACTTACTCCTTCATTTACTTTTCTTAAAACACGTTCTGATAATACAGCTGTTTTACCTGATCCTGCTCCAGCACTAACTAATATATTAGTTCCTTCGCTATTTATTGCATCTTGCTGCTCTAAAGTAAATTTAGGCATCTTCTTCACCTCCTAATATATCTTTTATTTTATTATCTTCCAGTTTAACTATATCCTCTTCTTTCATAAAGCATAAGTCTTTAAATTTACAATAAGTGCATCCTATATTAATGTTATTAATTTCTTTTGGATTAATTGAAAAATTACCATTTACTATATTTGATGCTGCCTGCTGTATTTTTTCTTTAGTTATTTTTAACACTTCTTCAATATTTTTATCACTTAGTACTTTTGAATAACTTGCAAAACCATTTTTAGTTAATTTTAAAGATTTTATAACTTCACTATTTTCATATGAATAATCAATATTTTTTAAAACTTCAATATTGCTACTACTAAATCCCTCTAGTTTTAAACTTTTTCTTTTATCTTCAATAGATTCATCTACTTTAGGGTTATTTAATATTTTTTGTAAATAAAAGCCCCCAATTTTTATATCTGGATACATACTTTTAGCAAAATACATATATATTGGTAGTTGTAAATTTAAACCATGATTAATATTATCAATAGATGAAGATAGTGAACCTGTTTTATAATCAATAACTATGGCTAAAGAATTATCTTCATTTACTTTTAACTTATCCATTATTCCATATAATTTTACCTTACCGTGAACTATATCTTTAATAGTTATTTCTTTTTCTAAATAATTATTATTAAGGGTACTTTTTAAATCAAAAGATTTAATTACATCAATTATATATACTAATTCATTTTTTAAAATACTCATAAATAATTTACTTTTATTATCAAGTATTTGACTATTTAAATATTCATCATAAACCTGATTTAAATCAAAAGTAGGTTCATATATTTTAGATAATACGAAGTGAAAGGTATTACCAATTAATAAAGCTAAGGATTCCTCTGATTTATCTAATTTGAGTATTTTTTTCACATAATATTTAAATGCACAATTATAATAATCATTTATACTTGTATATGATAATGTTATATCCTTGCATATGTTGTTAAAATTATCAATTTTAGTAAATTTATTATCATAACTTAAATATGGTATTTCATAATTTGAATATAGTATATTTAAATTATTATTATATTCTCCAAATTTAATTAAATTATCTAATGATTTAGCAAGCTCTAGTTTATTATATAAATTACTATTTAAATAATTTTCATTATCATATTCCACCACTTCTAAATTATTATCTTCAATAATTAAAGATGGTCTATATGATTGAAATGGACTTTTAAGTTTATAAGAATAATAAATATTTTTATAAGAATTATATATATTCATAAATAATTCTTTATTAAATTTATTTTTTATATTACTAGGATTATAATTAAGCATTTCTTTTTCTTCATCACTTAAAAAATCTTCATTTTTATATATTTTAGGTAAAATACCATCATTTAACCCAATCACAAAATAATAGTTATCCTTATTATAAATATCTTCATAATTAATACATTCAATAGCATCAGTTATTTTATCTTCTTTAATTTGTATTTCCTTTAATTCATTAATTATAACTTCTATATTAAGATTATTTATTTCTTTATAATTATAACTATTAAAGTAATCTAAAATCTTATCATATATTATGCTATCTTTTATTATATTCAAGGAAGTTTCTACATCCATAGTATTTCTTAAATTACTGATAAATTTATCAAAGGCATTAGTTTTAGATATAGTATATTTTTCAGGTAAGTTGATTGGCACTTTAAACATATTAGACACTTTTTTTATTTCATTAATATATTCACTACTTACATTTACTAATTTTATTTTATTTATATTCACTTTTTTTAATAAATGTGATATTTGATTAAATACCGATGAAATTTCTAATTCCAATGTACTATATTTAGTTATTTTATGAATGTTTTTTCCATTTAAAGAAAAATAATCAAACACTGACTTAGGATAATATGATTTATATACATCATCAATTAAAACATTTATTAAAAGTATATTTTTATACTTATTTATAATAGGTAATTCTATATATTTATATTCTATTAATAAGTCATAATATTTTTTTAATTTATTTGAATTATAAAATATGTTTTTTAAATAAACTTTAGCTAAATTATAAGAAATATTAAATTTTTCCATTAAAAAATATGTAGCACCTGGTTTAATCACTCCTACAGTAGAGTTTACAAATTCATTTATACTTAATATTTTAGTATTACTTATTATTTTAGTTATACTATTTTCTTTTAATATTTCTTTTTTTATATAGTTTGTTGTTACTATTAAATCATAGTTTTGATACATCTTATCACCTTCATAAAAATTATATCATAAAAAAATAAAGAATTAACTTTATTTTGTTTTACTCTCATATTCTATATACGGGTAATCATATTTTTCTTCTTCATTTTTCAAATAGTTACTAATTAAAGCTTTATTATTTTTCTTTTTTCCAATAGCTTTCAATATTTGCTTAAAAGAATTTATATTTATTTTTTTATTTGTTTTTTTCAAACATTCTTCTCCTAAAATACCATAAATATCTTCAAATTTTGACAAAGCTACTTTTATAGTTTCATTAGAGGCCACTCTTTCATCTTTTATACTTAGTAATATATCTTCAAATTGTTTATTTAACATTTCATATAAATTATAATCTAAATTAGAAATAACTTCTAAAATTTCTTCAGTTTGATCTTTAAATGCCCTATATATATTAGTTAAATTACTATATTCACAGTATTCTTCATTAAAATATTTTATTTTTTTATTTAAAACATAATTCATTTTTTCATTATATTCTTCTTTAGACTTTATATCTAAGAATGAATCTATATCTTTAAAGAAAAACATTTCATTACCCATTTGCATAGTATCAAAAGTTTTAAGAGCATAGTTTAATCTATCTTGATTTAAATCATTATCCCACGTTGGGTCTGCTATATAATAATTATCTAAATTATACTTATCATCTTTAATATGCACTACTACTCTTGTGTGACCGACATAATCAAGTTTTTCTTTATCAGGCTTTATCACTCCTAAATCTGCATTAGTTCTATATGATTCTATATTTGATTTTCTTAATAATATTTTTAATAATTTAGAATATCCTACACACACCATATATTCATTATCGAGTATATATCTTAATCCTCTAGCATCTTGTTTATTTTCATGATTTTCATTGTATTTTTTGAAATTTTTCACAATATCATAAGCTACAAAATAAGTTTCTAACGGAGATAAATTTGAATCTATATCATTTATTAGAACATCTAATTTAGTGTTTAATTCAGCATATTGCAATAAACTAATTACTTCATTATCAAATTCAACATATACATTTGAATAATTTTGGAACTTATCCAAATAATATCTATTAAATAAATCATTTTCATCGATTTTTAATATCAATTTGGGATTTTTATTTTCTTTTCTTAATACACTTAAATATTTAATAGTTGTCTCATATAAATTAACATAATAATTTTTATCATATATATCAAGTAATTCGCTACGCATTTTTATTGTAGATCCTTCACTAATATATTTTAAATTTTCTATTTCTTCATCATTTAAATCTAGATCTAAAACTTTAACTATTTGATCGTTTTTCAATTCTTTTAATGTGTAATGATTTACTATATTTAATGATGAAATTTTATTACATTTATCGTTTGTAATTATATAAATATTTTTAAAAGATTTTTTTAATCTTTTTAATTGCTCATCAGTTAAATCTAAATCTCTTAAATATATATTTTCAGCAGCTGTTGTAAATATTTTTTCAAAAACTTCATCATTAAATATTTCTTTGGATATTTTTACTGAAAATTTACTAAACATATTATCAATAATAGTTTTCATAATTATTTCTCTATTTTCATTAAAAAATTGCTTATTTAAATATACACCCACATCAGAAAATTCATTTAATTTTTCACTATAAGTACACAAATGATTATCGTCTGTATATATTATTTCAAATCCAAAATTTAATGCAGCCTTTTCGTGAAAATTCGAAGGTTTTTTATCTTTTTCAAAACATTCTTTCAAAGAAAAAATACAATATTTACTTAATACATTTAAAATTTCATTTAAATCGTTTGTATATTTATAATCTTTTAAATCATATATATATAAATCATTCATATACACTCCTACTGTAAATTTATTATAACATATTAAATTTATCAATTGTAATTTTTTGATAATTAGTTATACTATTATTATAGGTGTAGTATGAGTAGAAAAAAAAGACCCAAAGATATAACTTTATTAAAATTATTTTATGTATTTGTAATTGGCTGTTTAATTGGTGTTGTATGGGAAGAAGGATATTTATTTATTAAAAGATATTTACTGGATTATTCTGATGTGTCTTGGAGAAGTCACGCAGGACTATTATATGGACCATTTAATCCAGTTTATGGAGTTGGCGCACTTCTAACAATGACTCTATATAATATTAGAAATAAAAACATCTTTGTTTTATATGTGGCTATGACAGTTTTAGGAGGTATTACAGAATATCTTGCTAGTTATTTTCAAGAAATTGTTTTAAATACTTCATCATGGAATTATAGCCATATCCCATTTAATATAGATGGAAGAACTAATATTTATTACATGTTATTTTTTGGATTTTTAGGAGTTATCTTCTTAAAAATAATATATCCTAATATATCTAAATTAATTAATAAAATTAATAGTAAACCATTTAAAATTATTACAATTATCTTTTTTATATTTTTTATTTTAAATATAATTATTTCTATTTGGGCTGTTGATAGACAAAATGAAAGAAAATCTGGAATTCCCCCAGAAAATGTAATAGATGAGTATTGTGATAAACATTATCATGATGAATATTTAAAAGAAATTTATGTAAATATGAAACCAACAAAAAAATAGGTTCTCACCTATTTTTATTTTGCAATTATGTTATAAACAAGACCTACTAATACTACTATAATAAATGCAAAACCAAATAATTTAATATTTTTCTTCATATTAATATTTTCTACAATAATTAAATTAATATACTTTATTTATAGTTATAATCTCTTTTTAAGTTTGTTAAATGTTTTTTTAAATATATTTTATTAAATTCTTCTGGAGTAACTTTATATCTTAATAATGTATCAAAATAATACATCATAATATCACCCATTTCTTCAATAAAATGATTTCTTACTAATTTATTATTCATGATTTCATCGTCTCCTTTTTTCTTAATAATAGCAATAGATTCTCCCATTTCTTCAATCATAAACAACAAAAAATTTCTAGCATAACTAGGTTCCATAGGCGCCCATTTTTCTTTGTTTTGTTCCCATAATTTTTTTTGCATTTCAAATAAATCTGATATTTTTAAATCTTTCATACGTAACCTCTTCTACTTTTTTAGTTTATCACAACAAAAATAATTTTCAAAGATATTTGACATGTTTTATAATAGGAGTATAATAGCAAATAAGGAGTTTTATTATGAATAACTTAAAAACAAACAAAAATACAATTATAACGTTTACGCCAGACGAACTTAATGCGATGTCATTTTTCGATTTATATATGGTTGCACATTTTACATATTATAACAATACTGCTATATATAATACCGCTATCGTGCGCCATACTCCAGAAGGTTATGTAAAAATTTTTGATTTAGCATTAATCGACGATAGTGATATTATAAGTATAATATCACTTGGTACTGTTTTACCACAAAATCCAAATAAATATTGTATATTTCATTATGGTTCTAATAATAAAAATGGAAATATATATTATTATATGTCAAATGAAACCCATGCTTTTTTTGATGACTTCTTTCATCAGGCATATAACTTATTTTTACTTTATAAAGAAAATGAACATCTAGATAAAAATTATTTATCCTATAAAACTTATAATAAAAGCAGGTACTTAAAAATCCACTAACTAGTGGATTTTTTCTATATACTCATTTAAAATATTATTAATTTCTGATATTTTTTCATCAAAGAAGTCAATTCTAAATTTTCTTATTCCTAAAAATTCATATTCTCTTAAATCAATAATTTTCATTATATTTTTATGATGATATAAATAGTTAATTCCCTCATGACATGTTAAATGATATTTTCTATTAAAACTATCTAAAAGATATTTATTTGAATCTTTAAAATTACATTTATCACATATTGGTTTATTAAAAATAGCACAATTTTTCATAGTCATTACTTTTACTTTACCATATATAAGAAGTTCTCCACCATTTATTATTTTACGATTTATTTTTTTATAATCTTCTAAATTTAATTCTGGTGAAAAAGTACATATTCCATATTTGTTTAAATAATCAAGTGTATAAGAATTAAAAACATTCAAATTGTAATTTAACTGTAGTGTATTATCAGCATATTTTATAATATCACTTGTACTGTTAACTAATAATTTATCATTATTAAATTTTTGTTTTTCAAATGTATTTACTTCATAAAAAATGTTTAAATCTTTGTTATTCTTATAAAGTTCATAATCTGAAGTATAAATTCTTTTAACTGGATATTTTTTTACAATGTTAAGCTGTGATTCATTTCTGACAAATACAGATAATTCTACATCGCTATTAATATCATTAAATTCATAATTAATAGTGTTTTTTACAAAATTATTAATTGTGATTTTTCTTTTAATTATTAGATTTTCTACTATTTCTCTTCTTAAATTATTTATATCTGATAATCTAACAAAAATGTTATCATCTTTATTAATTTCTACGTTATTTGCTTTATATAATGTACTTCCTAGTTTTGTAACTTTAGATATAATATCATCCTTAGTTATTTCTTTATTTTCTGCTTTAGTTACAACTTCACCTGTTTTAGCGATACTATTTTTTTCATCTTCCATTGTTATCTTAAGTGGTTTACCTAATTTAGCTTCTACTAATATATTTAAATTTATTTTCTTTTCTTCATATAACTTTAATGAATTATTTAGTCTAACATCATCAGTTTTTAAAACAGTATCTAATTCTTTTAGTTTTAATTTATTTGGTACGTTTATAATATCGCCTTTAAAAGCTTCTTTTATTATTTCTCTATTTTTATAAATATTAAATACATTCATACCTAAATCACTTTTATCAAATTTTATTCCATCACCTACATATAAAGTATCTGTAAGTTTAATAGTTATATTATTATCTGTTATATTTATAACTTCACCAATTTTTACACCTTGATGATTTCCTCTTTTAAGTGATAAATAGTTATCTTTTTCTTTTAAATGACCTAAAGTATACCCACGATTAAATAATTGTTTCAAAGCTTTATTTTCACTTGATATATCTGCATTTTTTTTACTATAGTAAGCATCTATTAATTTGCGATAAAGTCTTGTAACAACTGCTACATATTGTGCAGATTTCATTCTACCTTCTATTTTTAGTGAATGTAAATTACTTTCCATTATTTCATCAAAAATTTCAGTAGAATTTAAATCTTTAGGACTTAATAAATATTCTCCTTCTTTTTCGATTTTTTTATCGTCTACATATAATTTATATGGCATCCTACAAAGCTGTGAACAAGCTCCTCTATTTCCACTTCTATTCATAGCCATACTAGATAATAAACACTGTCCAGAATAACTCATACATAATGCTCCATGTATAAATCCTTCTAATTCTAATTCACTATTTAAATTATTAATTTCTTTTAAGGAAGTTTCTCTTGCTAATACTACTCTTTTAAACCCTAGTTGTTTTAGAAACTTAATACTAAACTTATCTAAATTATGCATTTGAGTTGATGCATGAAGTTCTAAATTAGGATACATTTTTTTAATTAAATTAGCAAGCCCAATATCTTGTAAAATTATTGCATCAACATTATTTTTATGAAGCATTTCTACAAATTCTAGTGCATTTGTAATTTCTTCATCTTTAATTAATGTATTTACTGTAATATATACTTTTACATTATACTCATGAGCATAATTAATAACTTCAACTAACTGCTGGTCTGTAAAATTTTGAGCAAAAGCTCTTGCTCCGAAAGTCTTTCCACCTAAGTAAATGGCATCAGCACCATTATGCACGGCAGCATGCATTGCGTCCATATTTCCTACTGGACATAATAATTCTTTTTTCATGTGCTTATTGTATCAAAAAAAAAGACTAATTGATAGTCTTTCATTTTAATAACCATTAATCATAAGTTCATAATTTAATAAAAATATCTAATATAACTTCAAGTAGAAAAAATTAATCTATATTAAAATCTCTTTCTAATACTTTTATATCTTCTATAAAATCATATTCATTTAATTCATTAATTAATTTATTATAATATTCATCAGATTTTAAGATAACATAATAACTATCTAATAGTGGGTTTTCATCAAGAAATTCAAATATGTGTTCTACTGAGGGATCGTTTTCTATCATTTGGTTTTTAGAGTCTTCTTTGCTGGTAAATATATATTTATCTATATAATTATTATTTTTAAAATAATAATCAATTTCATTAATATTATCTAAGGTACTGTCAATTTTTAAAAATACAGATATATTTTTAGTTTCTATATCTAAAATGATTTTTTCATTAGAAATAGACATTAATTTATTATCACTAAATTCATACACTATTTCATTATCATCAAATTTAATCGTTAATTTATCAAATAATATGGTATAAGAACATTTTTCATCTACATAATTAAGATATGTGTCATTATATATACATTTTTTATTTTTGTTTAATAATATATCTATTCTATCATCGCCATTTACATAAAAATAATATGCATTGATATCTTTAAAACTTAATAATATAATTCCAAAAATTATTATTATCATAATCGAAATTATGGCAGCTATTATTATTCTTTTTCTCATATAACAAACTCCTTTTTTTATTTAATCTTAAAAATATAAATTATAATTCAATTAAGTCATACTTTCTTGAACCAAGTCCAATATCCTCGGCATGTTTAAGTGTTATATTTGCTGTTTCAAAACTATGTCCCGTATTAAGTGATTCATATTTATCATACGTTGCTTGATCAATTGCTACTGGATCTGTAGAAACAAATACTCCAATGTTTGGTGAGATAATATCTTGTTTACCACCAAAACAATCACATTCTGCTGTTATATTAAATGCGTATTGAATATAAATATTTTCTTTACCTCTAGTTGCTGCATATGCATATTCCGCTAATTTTTCATGAAAATTAGATACTTGCCAACTATTAGTAATAGCCTCTACTGGGCAAATTGTTGTGCATGATGCACATCCAACACATTTTTCTGGAATTATTTTAGCTTTATCATCCATTATAATGGCTTCTACTGGACATTTCATTACACAAGCACCGCAAGATATACATGCATCTTCATTAATTATTGGTACACTTTGTGAATGTTGATGAAGTTTACCACCACGTGAAGCAAATCCCATAGCAAGTTGTTTTATTGCACCACCAAATCCTGCCATTCCATGACCTTTAAAATGTGAAATAATCATGTATTGATTATAATCTTTATATGCATAACCTATTTTACAAGATTTAAAATTCTTTTGATTTATCTCTACTTCATTATACATATTTTCTTCATCGCCATCAGCAATTACAATATCTAAATCATCAAAACCATGTTCTTTTGCAAGCTTTATATGTGAATCTTTAAATGTTCTTTCCCCCTTATATAAAACATTAGTTTCTATATAACATGTATCTACATTTTCCTCTTTTAAAAATTTTTTAACACCATTCATATAATCAGATTTTATATATGTGTCATTTCCTTTTTCACCAAAATGGACTTTTAGAGGAACCGTTCCTTTTAATTGTATGTTTTCTTTTTCTTTAACCATTTGTAACATTGAATGCACTATATCATTTATAGAATCTTCTAAATTTTCTAATTTTTTAAAATATACTTTGTTCATAATTTTCTCCTCATTTATAGTATAACATTTATTATATATAGACACAATATGATACAGAATCAGTATATGTTGCTTTTTTTACAAATATGTGGTAAATTAGTAACAGATTTAATTATTAGTTCACATTTATCTAAACTATTAACTAAATTAAATATGTGTAAGGAGGACTAATAATGGAAAACGAAAAAAAAGATGAAACTATAGTATGTAAAGAATGTAACAATGAATTTACTTTTACTGTAAGAGATCAAGAATTTTATGCTGAAAAAGGTTTTAGCAAACCTCAAAGATGTAAATCTTGTCGTGACGCTAGAAAAGCTAAACCAAGAAGAGATTTTAATTAATTAAAAAGATTTAAGAATATTCTTAAATCTTTTTTATTGTCTAAATTTTAATTCGCCCATTTTACTTGTTGGTATGAATCCTGGTTTAGAATTCACCACATCTTCAATACGATTTATCATAGTGGCACAAGTAAGTTTAACTGTATCTGGTTTATCAATAACTAAACTTGTTGAAGGTTCACCTTCTATAGACCATTTATTAGTGTCATAATCTTTATCTGAATAAACTTTTCCAATACACTCAGTTTCTAAAATAATTCCTTCTTTAGTTTCTGTTATAACAACTGCACTCATACCAGTTGCACTTCCTTTTGGTATAGTCATATTTAATGTAGATGAATTAATATCTTCATTATTAAATGTTGGAACACATTTTTGAATTTGATTTACAACTGTTAAATTCAATTTATCGCATAACCATCCATTCACATTCCACATATAACTAGGTAAAAATTCGCCTTTATCAATAAGATCTTTTCTTTGATCTATTGATATATTATCTGCTGATGCTATTTGCTTTTCAAATTCTCCTATAGATAATCCTGCGCCGTGTGCTTTAGCAAGTGCTAATCCATAATCTTCAACGTTATAAGAACTACTACCTTTTATTTTTGTTATTTTATGTGTTGCTCCAGCTAATGTTGTAATTAAATTACCCCAAAATGCATCTTGGTATCCTGTCCCAGTTATAGTACAGTTATTTTGTTTTGCTAATTCATCTATTTTTTTTGCTAAATTAGGATTTGAATTATATGCATAGAATGCCTCTTCACAAATAGTTATAGCATTAACTCCATTTTTTGCACAAACTATAAGTGCATCTTCACAATCATTAAGTAGACTCATTGTTGTTATTAAAACTACATCTGCTTTTACTTCTTTTAATAATTTATCTGCATCACTTACATGAGTAACTTTTATCCCTTCGATAGTTTTTCCAACTATACTTTCATTTATATCTATTGCACCTACTAAAGTATGCCCTTTTTCTTTTAAATATTTTATTGTGTACTCACTCATTTTTCCACATCCATACTGTATTATTTTCATTTTAATATTTCCTCCATTATAAGATTATCAATTAAAAAGTAAAGTGTCAAAACTTTACCTTTTATTTTACTCTTAATTTACAAATTTATTTATAAAACCACATTTTCTACATAGTTTTTCACAAAGAATATTATTTTCAAATCCTTTTTTCATTTCTGTAAATCTCTGAGAATTAATTATTTCATCCATAGAATTTTCAAATATGTTACCTAAATTTATTATACCTTTACTATCTAAACAACAAGGAACTACACTTCCATTTACCAATATAGCTATATGATCTCTTGTACCATAACATGTGCCTTTTTCATTATTTATATTATTAAATAAATCAGGCCATATAAATTCCTTATCTATACTTAAATATAAATTATGCGCTAACTTATTATCAAGTGTATTATATCTTTTTATTATTTCTTCTTTGATTTCTTTTTCAAATTTGTTATTAGCCCACAGTCTATATTCTACATACATATATTTACTTAAAATATTACCACAATATAAAATGTCCTCTAAAGTATTTAAATCAGTTATACTTTGCAAAGAAATGTTAAGCTCTCTAATTCCTATTAAATCGTTATACATACCTTTTAGAAGGGTTCCATTAGTAGTTATATTTACAAACATATTATATTTATAACAAAGATCTAATATCTCCTTTATTTTACTATGTATAAGTGGTTCTCCTTTAACATGCAAATAAATATAATTAGTATAATCTTTAATTTTATTTAATATTATTTCAAATTCTTCTAAAGTTAATTCTTTTTTAGGCAAATTATCTTGAGGACAAAATGAACATTTTAAATTACATACATTAGTTATTTCAATATAAATTTTTTTAAACTTTTTCATAAAAGTATCATATCATAAAAAAAATAGTATTTAAACTATATTTTTCCATAATCCGTGTAAATTACAATAAGCATACACGTTTAGTACTTTACTATTTATGTAACTATTTACCTCTGGATTATCACTTACTTTTAATTTTCTTACACAAATTCCATTTTCAGTTTCAATTACTATAAACTCAATATAATGGTCTTCACTCATCGGATGCATAATTTCGCCAACTTGAACGCTTATTTCATTTCCATTAATCTTCACTACTGGAATATGTTTTTCTAAAGAAGCATCAACTGTATTAGCAATAAGTTCTTCCATAACTTCCCCGCAACATAGTACATCTATATTCTTATCTGATAATTTAGTAATTACATTACCACAATGTTTACATCTAAATATTTTCATCTTTACCTCCTAATGATTTAATTCATTGTAAAATTTTTTTAATTCATCAAACTTATACATTTTATCTTTTTGATATTTGTTTTCACCCTTAGGTGTATCAAATTTTGCTACTACATTTAATTTAGTATCTACAACAGGTTTTTCTTTTTCTGCTTTAAATACTTTGTTTTCTAAATATAAAAATGTTTTTAGTTTCATATTAGTAACTGCTACTAATTCTACTTCAGTAACATCGTCAATAGCGTTATATTTTTTTAAATATTCATCATATTTTTTCTCATTTTCAATCGCACCTTTTATATTTAAAAATAAATTATTAGTATTATCTGATAAAAAATCATTAATTAATTTATCAAAATTAATCGTAGATAATTCAGTTTTTGTTTTAACAAAATATTCTATTTCTATTTTTCTTTTTACATTTTCATTAAATTTATATGTTTTATTTAACTTATCTAATTTAATACATTTTGCACTATTTTCTTTTACTAAACTTATACTTTTTCTTACTTTAAATGCTATAAATAATAATATAATAACTACTATTACTAGTATAAACAATATCCAATTCATGCGCTACACCACTTTCTTTATATATTTTATCATATATAATAAAACATTACATTAAAAAAAATCAAATATTTTTTCTAAACGATTTGATTTTTTTTAAATATCTAATTCTTTTTTCTAAAAAATCCGGATGGTGGGCTAAAGCATCAGCTGATTGAACATTTATTAGTAAATCTATTAACTCACTTCCAACTTCATTGTACAATAATTTAAAAGATTCTTTTTTAAGCGGCAATATATTATCATGTTTTTTTACTAGATAAACTATTTTTTTTATATAATTTTCATCAAACCCTAATCTACATAATATATTATATGTCATGTCAGCAGATATATTTGGATGGCCAATAAATGACGAATTACCTTTAGATGTTTTTACTTGGGATAATGGTTTACCTATATCATGTAGCAAAAGAGTTAATCTAACATCAAAATTTTTTTCACTTATAGAAATTGCATAAATAGTATGCTCAAATACATTTAAATGATGATGTGGATGATTGTGATCAAAATTAATTGTTGGTATAATTTCAGGTATTAATTTACATAAAATATTTATGTTATTCTCATTAAATTCATCATTCATTAATAAATTATATAAAAATTCAATATTATTCATTATTTAATTTTCCTTTTCCTATATATTTTAACATTATAAAATGAAAAAGGAAAGATTACTCTTTCCACTGAAAATTAGTTACTTCTGATATGTCATGACCATTTTCTTTAATAAAACATTCATGTTTTTCAAGTAAATTTTCACAATATTCTGTTAATTTTTTATTTTTCTTCTTTGTTAAATTTAGTACATCTAATACTAAATTAAATCTATCTATTTTATTTTTCACTCTCATATCAAAAGGTGTCGTAATTGTACCTTCTTCAATATACCCCCTTACAGTAATATTTTGATTTTTTCTAGTTCTAGTTAAATCATATATTAAGTTAGGATACCCATGAAAAGCAAATAATATTGGTTTATTTTTAGTAAACAACTCATTATATTCATCATCTGATATACCTCTTGGATGTCTATCAGGTGATGCAAGTTTAAATAATTCAATAACATTTATTACTTTTATTTTTATATCTGGCATAAATTCTTTTAATATACTAGTTGCCGCTAATACTTCTAAATTTGGAGTATCTCCAGCAGAGGCTAAAATAATATCAACTTCTTTTTCATCTGTCGATGCCCATTCAAATACACCAATTCCTTTTTTAAAATGTTTAATAGATTCACTCATAGTAAGCCACTGCATTTTTGGATGTTTACTTGCAATGATAGCATTGATTTTTTGTTTTAAATTAAGTGTGTGATTAACCGTACATAATAATGTATTAGCATCTATTGGTAAAAATGCATTTACTATATCACCTTTTTTAGTTGCTAAATGATTTAAAAATCCAGGTTCTTGATGTGAATAACCATTATGATCTTGTTGCCACACATGTGATGATAATATATAATTTAATGATGAAATATCATCTCTGAATTTTAATTCATTAGTAACTTTAAGCCATTTTGCATGTTGTGAAGCCATTGAATCTACTACTCTTATAAATGCTTCATATGAATGCATTATTCCGTGTCTTCCTGTTAATAAATATCCTTCTAGAGCTCCTTGACAAACATGTTCAGATAATATTGAATCTAAAACTCTTCCTTTTTTTGATAACATTTCTTCATCTTCAAAAGCTTTTAAATTCCACATTTTATTTTCATGTTCAAATACATGATTAAATCTATTTGATATAGCTTCATCTGGTCCAAATATTCTGAAATTTTTATTAAGCTTATTTATTTTAAATACATCTTTTAAATATGACCCTAAATGCATCATATCAGATTCTACTACTGATCCATGTTTTCTAAAATCTAGAGAATAATTTTTTATATTTGGTAAATTAAGTGGTTTTAATATTTTCCCACCATTAGTAACTGGATTTGATCCCATTCTTTTTTTACCATGTGGATTTAATAATTTTAAATCACTTCTTAGACGACCTTTATTATCAAATACTAAATCTGGTCTATATGAGTATAACCATTTTTCTAATTTTTTAACATCTTCATTTGTTTTAACTTGAAAAGGTACTTGATGTGCTTTATACGAACCAACAATTTCTTTTGGACCTGTTATACCTTTAGGAGTTTCTAAAACTATCATTGGCCATATTATTTTTTTAATAGTTTTAGCATTTTCTTTTATATACTTTATGTCTGCAACTACTTCGTCCATTGCTTTTGCTAAATCTTTATGCAGTGAACTAGATCTTTTTCCACTAACTAAATATACTTTATATCCAAGCCCATTAAAATAATTATTTAGTTCTTCTTTAGTAATTCTAGCCATAATACTAGGATTATTAATTTTAAAACCATTTAAGTGCAGTATTGGTAAAATTGCCCCATCTTTTTCAGGATTTAAAAATCTATTAAGATTCCAAGAGGCACTTAAAGCACCTGTTTCTGCTTCTCCATCTCCAATTACTGTTGCTGCTATTAAACTTGGATTATCAAGTACCGCTCCATAAGCATGTGCTAAACTATATCCCAGTTCCCCACCTTCATGAATTGATCCTGGTACTTTTGCATCTGCATGACTTGAAATTCCTCCAGGAAACGAAAAACTTTTAAATAGTTTTTTCATACCATCTTCATCTTGAGTAACTTTTGGATATACATCTGTGTAACTACCTTCTAAATATGTTGCTGCAACCTGAGCGTTTCCGCCATGACCAGGTCCTGATAAATAAATCATATTTAAATTATATTTATTTATAATTCTATTTAAATGTGTATAAATAAGTGTTTGACCAGGAACAGTTCCCCAGTGACCCACTATATTTTTTTTAACATCTTTTAATTCTAATTTCCTTTTTAATAACGGATTATCTATTAAATATAACTGTGCTACAGCTAAGTAATTTAAAGCATTCCAATAATCATTTATTTTTACTAATTCATTTTTTCTCATCTAATCACATACTTTCTATTCTATTTATAATTATACACTAAATATTTTGTTTTTACAAATAAAAAAGTGAAATTAATCACTTATTATTATCATGTTTTCTTTGTCTTTGGATTGGTTTATAAGCCCTATAATAATCCTCTAAAATTTCTTTAATTTTTAACTCTACATAATCTGGATATTCTCCTTTATAAAGAAAAAAATAGTAATTAAGTTCATTTGCGATTATAGGATATGTTTTTTCAAGTTCATTAAAAAACATATGCATTCTTTTAGTTAGAAGTGCACCATTACCAAGAGATGTATCACCTTCTTGCCGAACAGGATCAATATGGTGATAAGTAAGTTTATTGTTTCTACTTATCTCACTAAATAACCAACATTTTTTACCATATAGCCTTACTAATTTTGCTTTTATTGATTTCGACATAATATTTCCTTTGAATATATTATAAAACTATATTTTTTTATGTCAAGAAAAAATAACAGTTTTACTGCTATTTATCTCTTAATACTGCACTGCATTTAGATGTAACTTCATTTATTATTTTATTAAATATGTTCATAACTTCTTCATCTGATAATGTTTTATTAGGATCACTAAATGTTAATGCATATGCAATTGATTTTTCATTTTCTTTCACATTTTCCCCAACGTATACATCAAATATTTCAATGTTTGTTAAAAGCTTTCCTCCAGCTTTTTTTATTATTGATTGTACTTCTCCAGCAGTAGTATTTTTATCAACAATAAATGCTACATCTTTACTTACTGATGGAAATTTACTTATTTCTTTAAATGTCATTTTAGATGATTTATTATCAAGCAGCTTATCTAAGTTAATTTCAAAAACATACACATCATCTTTAATTTCTTTTGGATGAATTTTACCAATAATTCCAATTACCTTACCTTGAAGTACTATATTAGCACTTTGCTTAGGATGTAACTCTTTTGTAATGTTTTCATCTACTACAAAAGAATATCTACCAGCATAACCTAAGTAATTTAATAATTCTTCAACTATACCTTTTAATGTATAAAAATCAACTTTATTTTTATCAATACCTAAATTGTAGTTACCAGTCATTAAACAAGCAAGTTTTAATTCTTCTTTGTAATTTTCTTCTTTAAAAAAACCTTTTCCTATTTCGAATATAGATACGTCTTTGATATTTCTAGCTTTATTATATAAAAATATTTCTTTCAAAGAATATATCAAACTATATCTAAGAGTATTTTTATCTAAACTCATAGGATCAGCAAGTTTAATATATTCAAATTTATCAGTAGTATATTTATAAACTTCTTTTTCAGGAATCAATGTATAACTAAGTGTTTCATTAAGACCAAATGATATCATTTTATTTTTAATTTCTCTTTTATTATTATTGTATTTACCTACAGTTGCTTTAAGCACGGGTAATTTGCCTACTATCTTATCTATTCCATATATTCTTCCTATTTCTTCGATAACATCTTCTTGTATTTTAATATCAAGTCTTCTTGTAGGAATAATTACTTTAAAGTTATTTTCAAAACTATTTACTTCAAAACCTAATGATTTTAGTATATCATTTATTTCTTCTTTTGATATTTTTAATCCTAAAACTTTTTCAACTTTTTCATAACTTACTTCAATAATTTTTTCATCAATACTTACATTATTATATTCTACTATATTGCCCACTATGCTTGCACCCGCAAATTTTTCAAGTAGCGCACAAGCTCTTGCAATAGCCATATAAGTTCTTTTAGGATCAAGTCCTTTTTCAAATCTATTCGAAGCTTCACTTCTAAGTATTTTTTTAGATGTTTTTCTAACTTTAACACTATCAAATATTGCAGCTTCAATTACTATATTTTTAGTATCATCTTCAACTTCTGTTGAAAGCCCACCCATTACACCTGCCAAACCAATAGCTTCAGTGTTATTTGCAATAACTATATCATCAGTTGAAAGAATACGCTCATTATTATCTAATGTTATTAAGCTTTCATTTTCAAAAGCATTTCTTACAACTAATTTGTCTCCAAGTGCATCCGCATCATAAAAATGAAGTGGTTGACCAGTTTCAAGCATTACATAATTTGATATATCTACTACGTTATTTATTGGTCTGATACCTGATGCTATTAATCTAGATTTAATAAAATCAGGTGATTCTTTAATAACTATATTTTCTGCTTTTTTTACTAAAAATAAATTACAGTCATCAGTATCAATTTTTAAATCAAATGAATCATTTATATCTTTATTATTTTCATTAAATTTTAAATCTATATCTTTTATTTTTGTTTTATAAATAGCACCTAATTCATAAGCCATACCTAATATACTCAATAAATCTCCACGATTTGATGTTAATTCAAAATCTATAACTTCGTCATCTAATCCCAAATATTTGATAGGATCACTTCCAATGATAGCATCTGATTGTAATTCATGTATACCACTTATATCACTATTTTTTAAATATTTACTATCAATACCTAATTCATTTAAGGCACATAACATTCCGCATGATCTAGCACCACGTATAACAGATTCTTTTATTTCAATTTCTGGTAATTTAGCACCTACTTTTGCAACAATAACTTTTATATTTTCTCTACAGTTTGGTGCGCCACATACTATATCTAATATTTCATCTTTGATATCAACTTTTGTGACTTTTAATTTATCTGAATCAGGATGTTTTTCACATTTTATTACATGACCAACAACTAAATTAGTAGCATTAACTAATTTAGTTGCACTATCATATTCATTCCCAACACTTGTCATATCTTCTGCAATTTCTTTAATTGATTTATTTGGTAAATCAATATAATCACTTACAAAACTTCTACTTAATTTCATTAATCCATATCCTTTCTATTAAATTGATCTAAAAATCTCAAATCATTTCCATATATAGTTCTAATATCATTTACCGCATATCTAAACATTGCAAATCTATCCATTCCAGTACCAAATGCAAATCCTTGATATTTTTTTGAATCGTAACCACTCATTTCTAGAACATTAGGATGAACCATACCAGCTCCTAAAACTTCTATCCAACCAGTTTGTTTACATAATGAACACCCTTTTCCTCCGCATTTAAAACATGTTACGTCCACTTCTACTGAAGGCTCTGTAAACGGGAAAAAACTTGGTCTAAATCTAACTTTAGTTTTCTCTCCTAAAAATTCTTTAACAAACAATTCTAAAGTACCTTTTAAATCAGCCATTGAAACATTTTCATCAATTACTAAACCTTCTATTTGCATGAACTGATGAGAATGTGTTGCATCTTCATCTCTACGATAAACTTTACCAGGGCAAACTATTTTAATTGGACCTTTTTCTATATTTTCTTCCATAGCTCTAACTTGCGCTGTTGAAGTTTGAGTACGAAGCAAAAATTTTTCATATTCATTTTCTAAATAAAATGTATCTTGCGCATCTCTTGCTGGATGTCCTTTTAATACATTTAATTTTTGAAAACAATTTTCATCACTTTCAAGTTCAGGACCTTCATAAACAGTATAACCAAGAGATGTAAATAAATTTTCAAATTTTTCTTCAATTCTAGTCATAATGTGTTTACTTCCTGTTCTTATTTTTTTACTTGGAAGTGTTATATCAATTGCCTCTTTTTCTAATTTTTTATTAAGTTCCTTTAATTCAAACTTTTCTTTTAATTCATCGAATAAAATATTAACTTTAGTTTTAAATTCATTTAACTTTATTCCATACTCTTTCTTTTGCTCAATAGATAAATCTTTCATAATACTCGTAAGTTCATTAATAGGTCCTTTTTTACCTAAATAAGTCACCTTTAAATCACTTAATGATTTTAAATCACTTACTAAATTTGCTTGATTTTCTATTTCCTTAAATAAATTAATCATTTTTTCTTCCATATTATTCCTCCTAAAGAAAAAATCACATCCTACTATAAGGACGTGATTACGTGGTACCACCTTAATTCATGTATAAATACATCTTAAAACTATATAGCGTCACCTTTTAAAGCTCATAGGTTGAATTCATAAAATATCAATATCTATTTTCACCACCATAGACTCTCTGTAATTTATTCTTTTATTACTATTTCCTAATCTTCGCTTTTTCTGCATGTTTATTATATCATATATTATAATTTTTTCAAATTATTTTGTTCTTTTTCTAATATACTTTGGATACTTTATATTATATTTTATATTATCAAAATTTGTTTGACTAATACTAAATTTTTGTGGACTTTCAATGCATTGCTTATATCTAACTGTTTTTATCGATTCCCAAAGCATCTCTTCTGATACTTTTTTATCTAATAACTCTGAAATTTTTTCAACTTCGTCTAGCGTTTTGTTTGTTATATTTAACATTAATGAACTTAATAAATCATCTTGATATATTAATCTGGATAAAAAATTTATAGTTTTTATTAATTCATAATCCATTTCATATATCTTTTTTGTTTCTTTTTCTTCTTTAAATAATGAATAAAAATTTTCTAAATATTTTAATTTATTTACATATTTGTCTTTATTATATTCAAAAAAATAACTTAAATTCTTGCAAAAAAATGTGTATTGATTAAAAAAATCATTATTTTCACTTTTTCTTGAATCAAATGTTGGATCAAACAAAAATATACCATCTATAGCATATTTATCATCTTTTAAATATACTATAGATCTAACATGTCCAATATTTAAGTTATTAATTCTATTTAAAAATATTTTATTTACATTAAAGTTTAATTTATGTAATAATTCATTAAATATATTAACAAATCCTTCACAGACTATTTCATCTTCGAAAAGAACATGTTCTAAATCTCTCGAATATGATTTATCTTCTGAATTATTTGAAAATTTAAAATATCTATCTCTTACAATATCATAAATATATATGATTTTTTCTAATGGACTAAACTCATATTCATCTACTTTATTTACTATAGATTCTAAATAATGAGTTATTTTTTTATACTTTGATAATGTAATAAAATTACGATTACCAGATATATTTATATATGTCTTTTTAGGATTTACTATTTTTTCTTTTAACTGTTTAATATTTTCAGTACTATAATCAAATAAATTATAGACTATTTTCTTATTGTTTAAATTATTTTTTATAATATAATTATATATTAAATCTATATTGCCATCAAAAATTATATAATCAAATAAATTATTTAAATTATCACATTTATATAATTTAAAAACTTTCTTTATTTGATCCATATCATTTTCTTTATATAAAAATTCTATATAATGATTAATCGCTTCTTTAAATGCGTTACTAGAACTCAAATATTCATAAACATTCTGATTAAATGGCACAACTACTTTTAATTCTAAACAATTGTTTTCATGTATATTTCTAAAGCTGATTTCTTCATAATTTTCAATATCACTAAGTTCAATATTTAATATCATATATACTCCATATCAATTGCTATTATAACATTTTTTAACCAAAAAGTGAGACGTATAAATAAAAACTTGCATTTTTCATCATTATTTGATAGAATTTAAAGTGTTATGGCGGTCTTGGTGAAGTGGTTAACACGCCAGATTGTGGCTCTGGTACTCGCGGGTTCGATTCCCGTAGATCGCCCCATTAGAAGATAAGTTGCTAACCTAAT
>CAYJFC010000016.1:0-28871 GCA_964369625.1 uncultured Muribaculaceae bacterium | reverse complement strand
CCCCAAGCGTACGCAAGTGATGTTTTACCTGTTCCAGATATACCTTGTAATATTAAAAGTCTACTAGATGCAAGACCAGCAATAAATGTTCTAAGTAAACTAGGTTCATAATAAAGTTTCAATTTACTAGCCGCAAAACATCTTAAATTATCTGTCAATTCAGCTAAAGTAAAACTATTATTATAGTTTTGAACTGTATAATCTGCAAATTCTTCATCAATAAGTTCAAGTTTAGGAAATCTATGAGCGTTTTCTCTAGTTTCTTCATCTACTTCTTCATCTGGATTTAAATCAGCATCTTCATCTGGATTAAGTCCTAATTGTGAAACTTTCATTGCCATTAATTCAGCATTTTCTTTCATTAATTTTCTAACTTGATTATTTAATTTATCTATTTCTTCTAATAATGATTCACTGCTTATTTTTGAAGTTTTATTTTTGATAAATCTTTTTACATATAGGAATATTATAAATCCTATTAACCCTAGTATTGCAAGTACAACTGCAATGGCTATTAATGTAAATAGCCATTCAGGTCCATTGAACTCCTTGCTGTATGTATTAATTACCTTAATGTAATTACCAAAATTAAATATTCCAATAATTCCATCCCATATTGACTTTAATCCGCCAACAAAAATTTCGAAAAATTCATAAAAAAATCTTAAAAATGTATCCATTATACTTCATCACCTTTCACTTCAAGTTTATACTCGATTTCTTCTTTTATTATTCTATCTTTAAAGTTATCTAACATAACTTTTTCGATTTCTATCATTGCTCTAGTTTGTTTATCAATTACTATATATTCAGCTAGAGCTATACTTAATTTACTTTTACTCGCAAATTTTGTATCTTTACTAATATACATAGCTATTCTAAATCCATTTTTTCTTAAATTTTTAATATTAATAGATCTTTTCATAAAATCATCGTATGGCACTAAGAATATAATGTTTTTCTTAGCATACTCTTCGTTATTTGCTTTGAATAATCTTTCAAATTTAGCTTCTTTTTGACATAATGAACTTGGTAATAATACCACATATTCATTAGCATAATTGCTTGTTAGCATGTCCGAAACTAATCTTCCTTGTAAAAGAGTTAATAATACGTTTAATTTATCTTCTGCTACAACACCTTCTTGATATGCTCTATCAACAACATGTTCGCTATAAACCTGACTAAAGTTAATATTATGTTTTAAATCAATTAGATATTTACTTTTAGCTGTTTTAAATTGATGATATATAAGTTCGAACATTTCTGTATTTAATCTATCTAAGAAAAAATCACTTGCATTACGATATGTTCTTTGTGCTTTTATTATAGTTTTAATAGTATATTCTATATTATCATTATCTATTTCGTAATCACTTATAAATTTTATTATTTCTTTTGCATACAATATTTTTTTATTTTTCATTGGTATACCCAAATCAATTAGATATTCAAGCTTAGCCACTACCATTATCAAATTAGCAAATTTTTCTACTTTTTTATCATAAACTCTATCATTTCCTGAATATAATTTAGATAATTTTGCACTATCTTCCTCTAAAGCATAACTTGTTCTTGTAAGTATTTTTCTAGTTCTAGTTTTATATGATTTTTCAAAACCATTTTTCTCATTTATTATATCAAATTTTACATCTGGTAAATATTTGCCTTTTTTAGCTGCAGTTTTTTTAGTTTCTAGTACCGCTACTTTTTCACTAAATATATTATAGTACCTTGATTCTACATATGATTTTATTAAAGCTTTTCTAATAGTAGCTTCATTTACCATCATTTTTGTATCGCCTAAAATAGTATCTATTACTGCGTTTATTTCTTCTTCTTTAATAGCCATTGATCTTGCTATTATATTTTTACTTTTTTTATGTTCTGGTTTTTGAAAAACATTTTCTAAAGTAAATTTTGCTTCTTCATCTTTATCAATTTTTTCCGGTTCCACACTTTCAGTGTTTTCTTCGATTTCTTCAACCTCTTCTTCATAATCATCTACTTCTTCATATTCTTCTTCTTTTTCTATTTCAAGTGGTTCATCTTCATACGAATCGGTACTTATTATAAAATGTTCATCCATTTTTGGTTTTTCTTCTTGGATAACTGGTTCTGGCATTATTTCTTTAATAATTGGTTCTGGATTTAGTGATTCATCTTCTTCTGTTTCAAATTCCGGTATATATTCTTCTTCTATTTCTGGATCTTCAATTTCTTCTTTAACTATATTTTTTTCTTCTTCTTCATTATCAACAGATATTATTCTAAAAAACATTGTTTTACTAAGTTCTTCTTCTTTTTCTTCTAATGTTTTTTCATCATCATATTCTTTATTAGAATAATCTTCTAGTTTTTCAACGTAATCACCTAAAGTTGGTTTTGTTTGAATAGTTTCAAATGATTTTTCTTTACGTTCATCTTTGAAAAAATCTTCATTTTCAGTTTTTTTGAATTTATTATAGTATTTTAATACAAACTCTTTTAACTTATTTATCATATTCTTAACACCCTTATTACCCTTCATATTTAAACTTAATATATATATAGTTGCTATCAAACAAATTAAAACTACTGGATTAAATAATGTTACTCTAAATAAACCAAATAGTGGAATTACACTTACAACCTCACCTACTATTTGTTCTATATTAATTTGTCCATCATCTTCTTTGTTATTAGCATCACCCTTAGTTATATAAGTATCACTATATTTTTCTATAACTCTATGAGTAATAAAGCTTTCACCCTGCTTAAAAGTAACAACATCTTCTAGTTCATAACTATCCTTAGATTTAACTATTATCCAGTCATGAGCGCTTATAGCAGGCTCCATACTTCCAGTTTGAACTTCGAATATTGAATACCCAAAAAATGAAGAATAATCATTACCTAGTACTTTTACTTGTACAGTGTTATATATAGATATAAGTAATATTATTCCAAATACAAATATTAATATATCTAGCAAAACATTAGTTGCTTTTGACACTTTTGCTGAACTAACACTTAACTTCATAATGACCTTCCTATTCTGCAGAGTATACTACTTTATAATTTTAACATATTCGACATTTTTTTACAATATAATTATAAAAAAAATAACAACGTTTTGTTGTTATTCTTTATCGCCATATTTTATTTCAATAATTAATGCATATATTTGATATATGAATATTAGAAAACATGGTACCACTATTGCAAAGAAGAAAATCCATCTTGATGATAATACATTTATTAATTTACCAACACTTTCATATACTTCATCAGCCTCACCTGCTAAAAATTTCGATGAATACGTTCCCCCATTTTCAATAGTAACTGCATTTTTATCTGCATATACTTCCGAAACTAAACCTAATTCTATTTTTACTGATTTATCATCTTGTATTTTATAGATAAAAAGTTCGTCTCCTGGATTTATATCTTCAATATTTTTATGCTTAACTAATACTAAATCCCCTTCATCATATTTTGGAGAAGAAATTTCGTCATTAATAGTTATTAATGCTGTATCTCCAAATTGACTAACATTATAATCGTTAGTGTTTAAAAGTAACAATGACATACCCACTGCTAATGCAAAGAATGCTATTACTACTAGAATTATTATTATTTTTTTAACTACCTTCATATTACATACCACCTATCTTTTACATAATATCATAATTTTTCTCTTAAAACAACTTTTTTATTTTACATTTTACTTGGTATGTCAATTCCTAATATATATAATAATTCTTTCATAATATTTTTAGCTAAATTTAAAACATTTAAATAATCATTTCTTTTTACTTCATCTGTTTCATTTAAAACTTGATTGTTTGTATAAAATAAATTAATTTCACTTGCTAAATTATATAAATAATCGCATATATAATTAGGTTTTCTTTCGTCATATGCTAAATCTAAATTTTTACCAAATTCTAATAATTTCAATCTTAATTTATTATCATATTCATTATATATAACATTACTTAAATTATTACTAATATCACAACTATTTAATATTTTATTAATTCTTAAATATGTGTATATTAAATACGGTCCTGTTTTGCCATTTACTTCAGAAAATTTATTTAAATCAAATATATAATCTTTTTCATATGTTGTTTGCAAATCTGCATATTTTAAAATACATCTTGTTATTTTTAATAAATCACTTTCAGATAAATTTTTATTTTCTTCTCTTTTACTTATAAATATATTTTTCGTATCATTAATCAAATCTTCTAATTTAGGAGTTTGACCACCCCTAGTTTTATAAGGTTTATTATCTTCTCCATTAGCTGTACCATATCCTAAATGTTCTAATTTTGAGTAAGGAAATAAATTAGCTTTATCACTTGCTCTAAAAAATTGCTCAAAATGTAGATTTTGTCTTAGGTCGGTAACATATATTATTCTATCTGCTTTGAATTCTTCTTTCCTTTGATAAATAGTTGCCAAATCAGTTGAACCATATAAATAAGCTCCATTACTTTTTTGATATATCAAAGGTGGTAATTCATTTTTATCAGTTTCTTTTTTTATATCAATTACTAAAGCTCCATCACTTTTTTCTAAAACTGGTTTTAAAATTTTAGTAGTTTTATCTAAATATTTAAATGCATCAGATTCGCCATACCAATAATCAAATTCAGTTCCTAAAATGCTATAACTTTTTTTCATGTCATCTACAGAAACCTCACATATTTTTTGCCATAATATTTTATAATGAACATCACCGTTTTGCAAATCTTTTGTAATTTG
The DNA here is from genome assembly GCA_964369625.1 of uncultured Muribaculaceae bacterium. GTDB lineage: Bacteria > Bacillota_I > Bacilli_A > RF39 > UBA660 > CAKOSP01. The sequence continues at coordinate 24,116 of CAYJFC010000016.1, read as the reverse complement.
TGCACATTTTTCTTTTAAACTTTCATCAGTTTTACACCTTCCACTCATAAGTGGGTAGTTAATGTCTAAGTACTTTATATCGATATCATTTACATCTAAATTATCTTCCAATACCTTATATATTATTTGCCCTATTTGAAGACCTATATCTCCTAGATGAACATCAGAAATAGTATTGTGTCCATAATATTTTAAAAGTCTTTTAACTGCTTCGCCTATATTTGTTGTTCTCATATGTCCAACATGTAGCGGCTTAGCAACATTTGGACCTCCATAATCAACTACTATAGTTTCTTTATCTACTTTTTTTATTGCATCAAGTAAATTTAAATTATACAATTTAAGATAATGATTTATAAACTTACTACTTAATGTTAAATTAATAAATCCGGGAGGACAAAATTCTACACTTTTAAAATAATCAGAAAAATTATTTAATTCATTTATTTTTAACACTACTTCAGAACCTAATTCAATAGGATTTTTTTTATAAAGCTTTGCTATTTTGAATACATCATTACACTGATAATCACAAATTTCTGGCCTACTAGAAGAACTTACTCCAACTTCAATTTCATAACCACATTCTTTAAATGCTTCTTTTACTATTTCTTTTAATTTTTCTAAATACATTTCTAACTCTCCTTTATAAAATAAAAAATGCCTAATTATAATATAAGGACGAATAAAATCCGTGGTACCACCTTATTTATAGTTAGACACTATCACTTAATCTTTAACGCATATTATGCGGGCATTTGCCTACTAAAAAGATTCATTCATAAAATTTTTGTATTACTTTCACCAACCGTAATCTCACTAAACAATAATAATTTTATTACTACTTCTTTTTTTTGTATTTATAAAAACATTATATCAAATTAAATTTATTTGTCAATTTTTTATTGTGCTTTTTCCTCCAACTAAAGTTTTGATATTCTTAAAAAAATAATCAAATATATTAGCTTTTTCTACATCTTGTTTGACAATAATTTCAACATTATCTACTAGCATTTTATCTTCATCTAATATATCTACAGTACCTATTGTTTCCCCCTTTTTAAGGGGAGCACTAATTTCTTTAACTTTTAAATTAAATTCATATGATTTATTATCTTCAGTTATTTTCATTAAATTAGTTGCATCTTCTTTTAAGTAAACTTCTATATGGTCTTGTTTACCATTTTTTATATTAATTTCGCCAATCGATTCTTCTTTAGTCTTTAATACTATTAATTTATAATTATTAAAACCATAATCAAGCATGTTAATGATATCATTACTTCTTGCCTCACTTGTTGAAGCTCCCATGGATACACTTATTAATCTCAAATCATTTCTTAGTGCAGTAGCCGTTAAACAGTATCCTGCCAAATCAGTAAATCCTGTTTTAAGTCCATCTACTCCATCATAATATCTAATAAGTTTATTTGTATTTACAAGCCATGTACTACTACCATCTGGTTTTGTTAAATATTCTTCGTAAATACTTGTATACTTTAAAATATCTTCATATTTAATTAATTCCTTAGCTAATAGTGCCATATCATAAGCAGATGAATAATGATTATCTTCATCTAGTCCATGAGGATTCATAAAATTGGTCGATGTGCATCCTAAATCTATACATTTTTGATTCATCTCTTTTACAAATTCTGATGTTGTACCACTAACTTTTTCTGCTAAAGCTACTACTGCATCATTTCCACTGGCAACTGCAACCCCTTTTAAAAGTTCTGATACTTTATATACATCTCCCGTTTCTAAAAATATTTGACTTCCTCCCATACTAGACGCATTTTCACTGATTGTTACATCGTCATCTAAAGATAATTTTTCTTCTTCAATAGCCTCCATAATTATTAGCATACTAGCTATTTTTGTCATTGAAGCTGGAGATAATTTTTCTTCTTTATTTTTTTCATATAATATCTCCCCAGTTGAAGATTCTATCAATATAGCACTTTTTGAGTTGGGAGATAAATCTTCTGCATTTACAACTAAAGTAAAACAAAAAAAAGCCATAAATATTGTTAAAAGTTTTTTCACATAAACACCTCTAACTAATATTATGACTATTTTCTTTGCATATTACTTTTTCTTTATTTTAAATACCCACCTTAACTGAACTTGGTAACTAATAATATATAAAACTATGTCTACTAAAAGTTTACTTGTTACTTTATTAGCTAGTATATTACTAGCTATCATGTTTACAAATAAAATCGACATAATAAGCTGCACTGACCATAAAATATAATATCTAATCATTGGACCAGTTTTTATAACCAAACTATTTGTAAATACCTTTGCATTTAAATTAAAATTAATTAAGGAAGATATTATTCTAGCTATTCCAGTTGATATAGCTATTGTTACAAATGTTGAATATATTGGATTTAAGACTATTACCAAAAGTGTAAATATTAGTATATCAATTAATGCACTTAGAATAGAACTTCCTGCATATAAACCTATACCTTTTAACAATTGTTTACCTATTTTAAATGAATCTTTAAAAGCTTTATAGTGGCTACCTTTATTATTTTTTATATATACAGTTTTAATTGGCACAGTATCAAAATCATAACCTTCTTTTTTTGACAATATCAAAACATCTAGTTCATATTCAAAACGATTAGTTTTAATTTTTGTAAGCCACTCTAAATGTTTTTTTGAAAATGCTCTTAACCCTGTTTGTGTATCTGATAATTTTATATTATATAAAAACTTCATTATTAATGATGATATTTTATTTCCAATCAAACTTTTTATTGGAGTATTTTTTTCAAAAGTTCTTATTCCTAAAACAAATTTTTCAGGGTTAGTACATATTTTTTTATGAACTTTTAAAATATCTTTTATTAAATGTTGTCCATCACAATCTGCAGTTATAACTATATCAGTATTTTTCTTTTTTTCTAAAATATACTTAAAAGCTGTTTTTAAAGATGCACCTTTACCCTTATTTTTTTCATGAGTTAAAACTGTTACTTTTTTCATTTTTTTAAGTGAATCAAAAATACTTTCTTTTTTTTCACTACTTCCATCATTTACTACAACTATGTCAAATATTTTTTTATCTAATATATCTTTTACAAAGTTAACAAATTTTAATTCTGGTTCATACGCTGGAATAATTATTATACTTTTCATCACACACCTACTTTATAATAATATTATCATATATAATATTATTTTTCATTAAAAAAAATGTTTTTTTAAACATTTTTATAATTTAGATAATTCATTTTTTATTTCTTCTAAACTATTTAAATTATTAATTTTATTGATTTTTTCTTTCAACATTAAACAATTTAAATAGTTTTCGTATTCTTCTAATTTTTCTTCAGTTTGATTTATTGATTTAGAAACAAAAGCTCTTGATATTTTTTTTAAATCTGCTATCTCTTGTAAAGTTAAATTTTCTTCATAGTAAAGTTTAAATATTTCTTTTTGATTATCAGTAAATAATTCACCGTATATATCAAATAATTTATTAAAATATATTAATTTATCCATATTACATCATATCCTTAAAAATACCATAAATATAATTTTCTATATCAAAAGTTTTTAAATCCGTCATTTTTTCACCTAAACCTATAAATTTAACTGGCAAATTAACTTTCTCTTTAATAGCTAATACTATACCCCCTTTGGCAGTTCCGTCAAGTTTTGTTAAAACTAATCCAGTTATATTAGTTATTTCTTTAAAACTTTCAGCTTGCATTATACCATTTTGACCAGTAGCAGCATCTATTACTAATAAAGTTTCATGAGGAGCATCTGAGATTTCTCTACCAATTATTTTATTAATTTTTTCTAGTTCTTTCATTAAATTAACTTTGTTTTGCAATCTGCCAGCAGTATCAATAAATATAATATCTGATTTTTTTTCTTTACCATACTGCAGCCCATCATATACAACTGATGCAGGATCACTATTTTCTTTACCAAAAAAATCACTGCCTGTGCGCTCTGCCCATACTTTTAGTTGCTCTGTAGCTCCTGCTCTAAACGTATCTGCTGCTACCAATAAAACATTTTTTCCTTCAGTTTTATATTTATGCGCAAGTTTTGCTATAGTTGTTGTTTTACCAACTCCATTAACTCCAACTACAAGTATTACTGTAGGACCACTTTGAGCAATATTAATTTTATCAGACAAAGTATCATTATTTACATATATAATAAATAATTCATCTACTATAATTTCTTTTAATATTTCGGTGCTAGTAATTTTTTCTTTTTTAACTCTAGTTCTTAATTTATCTAAAAAATCAACAACCGTATTAACCCCTATATCGGCCATTATTAAAATATTTTCAAGTTCATCAAAGTATTCTTCAGTTACATTTTTATGTATTTTAGATAACTTTACTAATTTTGAAGAAAATTCTTCCCTTGTTTTTTCAAGACCTTCTTCATATAAAGCTAATTCTTCTTTTTCTTCTTCTGTTTCTTTTTTCTTTAATATATTTTTTATTTTATCAAATAGTCCCATTTATATCACCTTTTTCTATTATAAAGTATTAAATTAATTAAATCTAGTTAATGTAAACATAATATTTATTTAAGTATATCAAATTATAACTAATTAGACAAATTAAAGTATTTGTGCTATAATATTTTTACCAAATAACTTTTATCTTAAGAAAGAAGGAAAATTTATGAAAAATAATAATGCTACATCAATTGTAGCTTTAGGCGGCCTAGGTGAGGTCGGCAAAAATATGTATGTTTTAACACATGAAGAAGAAATAATAATAATTGATGCTGGAGTTATGTTTCCAGAAGATGAATTATTAGGAATAGATTATGTTATTCAAGATTTAACATATTTAAAAAAGAATGAAGATAAAATTAAAGGGTTAATAATTACACATGGACACGAAGATCATATAGGTGGTATTTCATTTTTACTCAATAGTGTTACGGTTCCTAAAATATGGGCACCAAGAATTGCTATTGATTTAATGAGAAAAAAATTAGAAGAAAAAGTTATTAAATATGATAATTTCGAACAAATTAATCCGGAAACAGTAGTAGAAACAAAACATTTCAACATTGAATTTGTTACTACTACCCACTCAATTCCAGATTCATTTGCATTGGTAATTAAAACTCCAAATGGAACAATTTTTGAAACTGGGGACTTTAAATTTGATTTAACTCCAATTGGTCCTATGGCAGATATTCACAAAATGGCTAAAGTTGGTGCTGAAGGTATTGATTTATTACTTAGTGACTCAACAAATGCACTTTCTCCAGGGTTTTCGAAAAGTGAAAGCAGCGTTGATGAAACATTAAATGATATAATAGGAAAACATTTAGGTAGAGTTATAATTGCAACGTTTGCATCAAATATTTACAGATTAAAACATATTGTTGAAACTTGTAAAGAACATAATCGTAAGATTATAGTTTTTGGTAGAAGTATGGAAAATAATATTGAATTGTCACTTCAAAATGGACTTTTAAATGATAAATCGATGTTTATTACTCCTAATGAAGCTAAAAATTTAAAAAAACAAGAAATTTGTATTTTATGTACAGGATCACAAGGTGAACCATTAGCTGCTTTATCAAGAATAGCTAATGGTGTTCATAAACAAATTTCCTTAATACCTGATGATTTAGTAGTTTTTTCATCAAGTCCAATACCTGGTAATTCTGATAGCATTAATAAAATTATAAATAAATTGTATTTAAAAGGAGTTCGAGTTTTTACTAATTCAGAATTTTCTGAAATACATACTTCTGGACATGCTAAAGTAGATGAACTTAAATGGATGTTTAGAATTATAAAACCAAAATATTTTATGCCAATGCATGGGGAATACCGAATGCTTAAAGCTCACTGTGAAATTGCTAATACATGTGGTATTCCTTTGGAAAATACATTTATATGCTCAAATGGTGACGTTATCGAACTTAGAAATGGTAAAGTTTCTAGAGGTTCTAGAGTTCAAGCCGGTGATGTATACGTTGATGGTTCAAGAATTGGTGATATAGGAAGTGTTGTAATAAAAGATCGTAAACTTATGAGCCAAGATGGTATTTTAGTTTCTATTTTAAATATTAACACTAACACTAATAAATTATTATTAAAACCTAATGTAACTGCTAGGGGATTTGTATTAGTAAATGAAAATTTAGATTTAATGAAAAAAATCGAAGAAAAAATAACAATAATAGTTAATGAATTTTTAAGTAAAAATGCCTTTAACTATTTAGATTTAAAAAATCAAATTATATTAGAGTTATTACCTTTTATAAATAATTTAACTGGTAGACACCCTATTATATTACCTGTAATAATGGAAGTAAAATAAGAATTAATGTTCTTATTTTTTTTATGAAAAAAAGAAGCTTATTTTGCTTCTTCTTGTGCTCTTGTTTCTCTGATAACAGTAATTTTAACTGTTCCTGGATATTGCATTTCATTTTCAATACGTTTTTTGATGTCACGAGCTATTTTATAACTATTATTATCATCAATTTCTTCAGGTTTAACCATAACTCTAAGTTCTCTACCTGCTTGCATTGCATAAGTTTTTTCAACACCTTCATAAGAGTTACCTATTTCTTCTAACTGTTCTAGACGTTTAATATAGTTTTCTAACGAATCATTTCTAGCACCAGGCCTTGCTGCTGATAGTGTGTCTGCTATAGATACTAGTACAGAAATAACACTCTTAGCTTCTTCATCACCATGATGAGATAATATAGAATTTATTACAACGTCATTTTCTTTATGTTTTTTTGCTATATCTCCACCAATTTGTACATGGGAACCTTCTATTTCAAAGTCAATAGCTTTACCAATATCATGCATCAAACCTGCTCTTTTAGCAAGCGCTACATTTTCACCTATTTCACTAGCCATAAGTCCTGTTAAATTAGCAACCTCTATTGAGTGTTTTAAAGCATTTTGTCCATAGCTAGTTCTAAAATGAAGTTTTCCAATTAATGTAACTATTTCGTGATCTACTTTAGTAATACCTAAATCGGTAATAGTTTTATTACCCATTTCCATAATTCTTGTATTTATATCATTAGATACTTTTTCATAAATTTCTTCAATTCTTGAAGGATGAATTCTTCCATCTTTAATTAAAGTTTCAATTGTTATTTTAGCAATCTCTCTTCTTAAAGGATCAAATGATGATATAACTATAGCCTCTGGTGTATCATCAATAATTAAATCAACTCCTGTTATAGATTCTATAGTACGAATATTTCTTCCTTCTCTACCAATTAAACGACCTTTCATGTCATCACTTGGTAAATTTATAGTGGATACACTTTGTTCTCCTACTACATCATCAGAATATCTTTCCATGCTACTAACTATTAGCTGTTTAGCTTTTTCATTTGCCTCTATTTTAGCTTTTGCTTCTTCTGTTTTAATATAATCAGCTATTTCGATTGAAATATTTTTTTCCACTAATTGCATTATTTTTTCTTTTGCTTTTTCTTTACTTAAACCAGAAATTTTTTCCAAGTGTGCAATTTCTTCTTTAAGTAACTTATCCATTTTATCTTCTTTTTCTTGTAAAGTACTTTGTTTTGCTAATAAATTTCGCTCTTTTTCTTCAATTAAGTTGTCTCTTTTTTGAAGATTTTCTTCCCTTTTATCTAAATTATTTTCTCTAGTAAGTAGTCTATCCTCACTAGCTAAAATATCCGATTTTTTTTCTTTAATCTCAGCATCAACTTGTTGTTTTAATTTATATGATTCTTCTTTAAGTTCAAACAAACTATCTCTTTTATGTTTGTCAGCTTCTTTTTTTGCATTTTCAATTATTTTATTAGCATTTTTTTCTGTGTTTGATTGTTTTAAAACATTTATAATCCACGAAATAAATATTCCTACTACTAATCCAAGAAAAAGTAAAACAATGGTCATTTGTACATTTTCCATTTTTTACCTCTTTCATATTTATAGAATTAAAAATAACTTCTATAATTTCATTATAAAAGTTATTTTCTGTTTTGGCAAGTTATTTCGCTATTATTTGCTTTTTGATTCCTTATTTTTGTTTTTAAAGCTATAATATTCTCTAACTTTATTATCTATTTCAACAAAAATGCTTTCGTTATCTTTTAAAAATTGTTTTACGTTTTCTTTACCTTGGCCAATTTTATCTCCATTATATGAATACCATGCACCACTTTTTTCTATAATACCTATATCCGATGCTAAATCTATTAATTCACCTTCTTTAGAAACTCCTTCTCCATACATGATATCGACTTGAGCTGTTTTAAATGGTGGCGCAACTTTATTTTTAACAATTTTAATATTTGTTTTATTACCAACTACTTGATCTCCCATTTTAATTTGTTCACCACGTCTTATATCTAGTCGAATTGTCGAATAAAATTTTAATGCTCTTCCTCCAGGTGTTGTTTCAGGATTTCCAAACATCACACCCACTTTTTCTCTTAATTGATTTATGAAAATTGCTATTGTATTTGTTTTATTCATTATGCCTGATAATTTTCTTAATGCTTGACTCATTAATCTTGCTTGAAGACCAACATGAGAATCGCCCATTTCACCATCTATTTCTGCTTGGGGAACAAGTGCAGCCACTGAATCTATAACTATTATATTAACAGCTTCAGATCTAACTAATGCTTCACATATTTCTAAAGCTTGTTCTCCAGTATCCGGCTGTGATAATAATAGTTCATTTATATTAACACCTAAAGCTTTAGCATATACAGGATCTAGTGCATGTTCTGCATCAATAAAAGCAGCTCTTCCTCCTGCTTTTTGCGCTGCAGCTACCGCTTCAAGAGCTATTGTTGTTTTACCGCTTGATTCAGGACCATATATTTCTATTATTCTTCCTCTTGGAAAACCACCTACTCCTAGCGCTACATCAAGTGCAAGTGAACCTGTTGAAGATACATCTATTTCAATATGTTCTTTACCACCAAGTTTCATTATTGCCCCTGCTCCAAATTGTTTTTCAATATCTGCTAATACTTGATCTAATGTTTTATCCTTACTTTTGTTATCCTTTGTAGATTTCATTTTTCCTCCTAATGTAACTCTGATACATTCACATTGTATAACAAAAAAAAACATATGTCAACATTTAATCGAACAAATGTTTTATTTTCTTTTATTTTCCGCTTTTAACTCCATTTTTTCTGTTAATTGCTCTATTCTTTGCACTATTCTTCTTGCTTTAACTTTATCTTCGTTATTTTTAGTTATTGCTAAGTGATTTTCTAATTCTTCTATTGTTAAATTAGAAGAAAAAAATGTTGTTAATCCTTTATTCATTCTATATTGAAGTATAGAACCTAAAATTTCATCTCTTCCCCAAGATGTAACATTTTCTGCGCCTATATCGTCAATTAATAGTAAATCAACATACTTTAAATTATTTACTTTTCTTTCCAATAAATCAAAGTCTTCTCTTAAATTTCTTAATAATTCTGGAAAATAAACAATTTCAGTCGTTACATTTTTTTTATCTGCTAGTTCATTAAATAGCGCGGATATTAAAAAAGTTTTTCCCGCTCCAAATGACCCGTGTAAATATAAACCTTTATATGTTTTAACAGAACTATATTCATCATAAAATTTTTTAAGCCATTTTATTAATGGTACTCTTTTTTTATCATTTATATCAATATCTTTCATGCGAGCTTTTTCTATTTCGCTCTCATTTGTTTTTTTATTTTCTAATTCTTTAAATAATTTTTTCATATATTTACAGGGTGTATAAACAAATCTTACTGTATCTTCATATTTTTCAGGATAATAAACATGGCCTTCATAATTATTTTTACAATCGTATATTCCTTTACATTTCTTACATTTTTTTAATTCTTCAATTGTATCATATATTTTTGTAACATTTTTACGAATTATATCTTCAGATAACTTTAAATTTGACACTACATTTTTAAATTCAACGTCATTCATGGCACTAATAAATTCTTCATTTAATATTTGATTAACCTTTTTTTCATTGGGAATTTTTAATTTTTCCATTACCTAAACTCCTTTAATAAATCTTTAAGTTCATTTTCTTCTTCTTTAGAAACTTCTTCTTTTTCTAATTTTTCATCAAACCATACTGGTATTTTAGCAACATTTTTCTTTACAGATATTGCTTTTTTAGAGATTTTTTTATGCTCTTTTTCTGCAAATAACATTGCATCCTTAGCTGTTGTAAGCCCTGCTCTTTTCCACTGTGAAGCTATTGTTTCAACGTAAGCATTTGTAAGTTTATTATTATTTTTTCTTAACACATAATCAACTAAAACATTTACTACAGCAGGCATTAACTCTAAATCTATTAACAACATCTCTAATATTTTCAAATCTCTATTAGTAGGTTTAACGCCCCCATTTTTACCTTTTATAAAGTCGTACGGTGTAGTATTTTCAAAAAGAGCAATAATTTTGCCTTTCATAGAGTTATCACCATTTGGACTTTTTAAATATTCTGGCTGTGATCTATATATTAATGTAGGTAAAGCATTATTACTAAATTGATATGATTTTCTTGTAGCTATTCTTAATTCATTTTTATCTATCATACCAAATTCATTTAATACACTTCTAATTATTTCTGCCATTTTAGTAGTATCAATATTATATATAAAAGAAAGTAAATTTATTAATTCCTTATTTTTTTTATTAAAAGTTTTTTCATTAATTATACCACTTGGTATAGAACTTATTAATAAATCAAAGTCCATTGTTTTAGAAACACTTACAGGATTTAATTTTCTTTCTCTAATATCGTCAGTTCCATTAAAATTACCGCTTTCATATACTTCATCTAAAACTTTTGTTATTTCTACGTATTCTTTTTTATCAATTTTTATTTTTTGATACATTAATTTTAATCTTTCATATTCATCTCTACCAACATTATTATATAAAACAATATTTAATACTGGATGAGAAAAAAATTCTAAAGGCGATAGAGGTGAAAAAAGTTCAAAGATATAATCATTAACTTCACCTTGTCTAATATATGTTTTTATAAGTCCCACTGATTCTAATGACTCTCTTGAAGATTTAACTATATCTAAATTACTTTTTAAAATACTCATTAAATGGTGATGATTAAGTTTACGACTAAAAAGTTCCAACGTTTCCAAATCATGCCATAAAGTTAAATATAAACTAGTTGCTATAGGTCCTATAATTGGTTCATAAAAAGAAATTAATATTTTCTGATCAAAATCAGTAAGAATAGTTTTATTTATAACTTTATATGTATCTGCTGGTAAAAGTGTAATCATACTCATAAATATATTCCTTTCATGTACACTTATTATAATAAATATTAGAATTTAAAACAAGAAAAAAAGCATATTAATGCATTTCTTTTTTTAATTCTCTTTGATATTTAGATTCAAAATTAAGACATCTGTAATTAACTTCATCATCATCAAAATCAAAATTATCCGCAATAGCAAAAGCATCTAAGTCACATATAACTATTTCTCCTGGTAATAATATATCATCGATATTCTTATCAAATCCATTATATTTTTGATTTATATTAATTACTTTATTTTTATATAAAACATTATTTGGCATTATAAGTTCTCCTACGTTATCCATTTTAGGATCAAACCATACTATACCTTCATTTCTTAACTGTTTATAATATTCATATAATTTTTGTTCATCTATTTTTATATCATACGTTTTTACTTTTGTTGTAATTTCTACACATGCATGTAATGTTTTTAAATCAAGTCGTAAAAATGGTTGAAGAAATAATTTTGAATTTGGAATATTATGTGTATATCTAGTTGACCCTATTTTTAAAATTTTTTCACCTACTACAAAAACTTTAGAATATCCTCCTTCATCTAAATAATGTAAATCTATTATTGTTTTATTTTCATCTTTTAAAATTCCATCAATTAATTCTGCAAAAAACAATTGATATATTTCATCAAAATTAGCATGTATATTTTCATTTATTTTATTTATATTTTCTAATTTTTCTTCATAATCTTCAGGGATAAAGTATATCATATTTAAAATATTCTCTTTTAAAATTTTCTTTTTTTCTTTTTGATAAATATCACAAAAATACGATTTCATTTCATCAAAATCAGTTGTATTTAAAATAAATCTATTGTATAAACAAACATAATTTTTAATATGAAAATAATGTTTGTAAATTAATAAATTACAAATGTTTTTAATTACTGTAGTATCAGTGATGTCTTTTTTTATTAAATCTAGAAAATGACTTACCAATTCAAAAGAATAATTTCTTTCATTGGACATTAAATTTATTATATATTCTGCATTTTTTAAAATAATATATTTTGTTTTTGAATTAGTACTCATTATGTCAAGAACATAATTTAATTGACCTACTTTTAGTTTACTAATTATAAATGTAAATATATCTTCTAATTCATCTAAATCACCATTATTATTTATGTAATTTATTATTATACTATGTGTATATTCATGGCTTTTATTATGTTTATTATTGATTTGTTCTAACAAAAACATTTTATTCCCCCTGGTATTAAAAAAAACGCAATTTTTGCGTTTAATATACTTTATGGTGGAGAATAAGGGACTCGAACCCTTGACCCCCTGCGTGCAAGGCAGGTGCTCTAGCCAACTGAGCTAATTCCCCAAAAGCAAAATTATTTTAACATATTAAATTTAAATAATCAAGCATTTTGCGAAAATTTATTCATTTTCTATTAATTTTATCATATCACTATTTAATTCTTCCATAGCTCTTCCAAGTTCTTTTTTATTAGAATATTCATTTTCCTTCATTTGATAATGATTATGTTCTAACATTTGTTTACTTCTTTTCGAAGTAACATGAACTAATTTATATTTAGAGTCTACTATAGTTAATAATTTATCTATTGATGGATATAACACTTGCAACCACTCCTTACAATATTATTTTACTACAATAATTCATAAACAATTCATTTGGAGTCAATTTTTTACAGTATATTTACAATTAAATTTCAACTATACTACTACTTATATTTTCTCCATTTTTTTCTAATTTTATTTTAATATCATTTAAATTTTTATTTGTTTCTCTTGGATCTATTATAATACCATTTTCAGCAGCTAAGTAATTATATTCAATTAAATCTTTAACATAAACATATACTACAGTATCCGTTTCAAATATATTTTGATTATTTAGAGCGTATTCTTTAGCTTGTAGTTCAATTAAGTTAATGGTATGATCATATGCTACTTCTATTTCATCCGTTTCAAATGCATATGTAAAATTTACTACTCCGGCAAAATATACTATTGAAAATATACCTAAAACTACCAAAAGTTCAATTGTTGTAAATCCTTTATTATTCATATATTATCTCCTAATAATAATTATATACTATTTTTATTTGAAAATAAAGTTTTATTTAATTAATATACCATTTGATTCTTCATAGTACTCCATAAAATTATCTCTTACTTCTATACTACTTAAATATTCTAGACACTTTTGATACAATTCTTTATTAATATCTAAACCATATACATTAATAAAATTTTTATATGATTCTAATCCTTGTATTATTTTGCTATAATCATATATACTTTTAGAATTATTTGATAATATAGCTTTATACATCAAACCATTGTACACTACCTGATTATTACTAATTGCATTTAATAAATCTACTAAATCACTTCTTTTAATTCTATTATTGTTCATATTACCACTCCTAATTTTAGGATAACTCTTAATATTTTTTATGTCAAGAAAAAAACTCATTAAAATGAGTCTATATTTAATTTTACTTTTGGTTTACCATCAATGTAGTTTTTTGCTTGAATTAATGTTCTAAGAGCCGATACAGTGTGACCACTTCTTCCGATAACAGCTGCTTTATCATCTTCATGAACTATTATTTCTAGCATTAAACCTTTGTCTTCTGTTTCAAAAGATGAAACTTTAACCATATCTGGGTTTTTACATATACTTTTTACTAAAAATTCAGTATACTCTACCATATTCATAATTATTTACCTTCTTTTAAAGATTCTTTAGTAATACCTTCTTTTTTAAGAATAGATTTTACTGTATCTGTTGGTTGAGCACCATTTCTTAGCCATTTAATAGCTTTTTCTTTATCTAATGCTACTGGAGCATCAGCTTTAATAGGATCATAAGTTCCAACTGTTTCAATGAATCTACCGTCTCTTGGACTTTTAGCATCTGCTGCTACAATTCTATAAAAAGGTTTTTTCTTTGAACCCATTTTTTTTAGTCTTAATTTAACTGCCATAATATTTCCTTCCTTTCTTTAAGTTATAGTTATTTTAACATAAACACGAAATGGTGTCAACTATTTTCGGTTAACATCATTTCGTGTTTTTTTCATATAATAATACTCTATTAATTCTTTATTAATTTCAAGATTTATAACTTCATTTATACTATCTTCATTTACTTCTATTTCATTTAATATTTCATTAAATTTATTTTTTTCATCGCTTTTAAAGTTTTTATAATAATATTTCTTTTTATAACTTTTATATTTTTTCGAATTTACATCTTCATTTGCTATTGCTTCACTTATTGTAAATATTTTAAAAAATTCTGAAGTAGTATTCCTAAATAAAAGTTTAAATGTATACTTTTCTGGATAATCATATTTTTCAAGCATTTTAGATCTTCTTATAATTAATTGACTATTTCTAATAAGTTCTTTTGCATATTTAAGTAAAAATTCTTTTTTCACCTTTTCATCAGTACTTACTAAATTTAAAATAAAATATTTTTCTATAATTGCATCAATAGAATACATTACAAGAGTAGGTTCTTCATAAATTACTTTAACAATTTCTTCTTCTGTACAATTTATTATTTTTAAAAATTCAACAAAATTTTCAAAGTGCATTAAAGTAGATTCTTTAGTTCTTCCTAAAGTATTACCCGAATTACTATTATCAAGTAGTTTTATACCTATTTTATTTATAAAATCATTTATTTGTTCTTCTGTTAATATATTTTTAAGATTAAGTAAAGTTGCTATAGAATTTACTATATCATATTCATTCATTTAATTCCCACCTCACTATATTATAATTTATTAATATTAATTATTCAAATATTGTAAAAAAAATTATTTTCTAATTTCTTTTTTTTCTCTTTTTAATGTTTTTATACACTGTATTCGCTCTGATGCTACTGTAGATTGTATTAAAGTCCCAACTAATACCGGTATTCCTAATAATATTACTATATTTAGTAAATATGCTAATCTATCCCAATATATATCTTCTTCTGTTTTATTATGTATTAATACTTCATTTTCATTATACGAATAAGTTAATAATTGCATTTTATTACTGGTATTAATATCTTCTTCTGTTAATTCATATCGATATTCAGTGTCAATACTTACATTTTCTAAATATGATAATAAAGTAGATATATCATTTTGCTCTATAATATTTATTAATTCTACAGCGCTAATATTTATATTGTTATTTTTTAAATTTGCTATAATTTCTTCTAAATTATTATCTTTTACTAATTTTTCTAAATTGGTAACATTTATATCATTAATGCTTATTTTAGCTATTTTTCTTTCATACATTCCATTTTCATTTTCAACAAATTCTCCATAAAAAAGGAGTTGATTTAAATTTTCAAGATCATTTGGATAATTTTTAGATGGCATAACTTCAGTTTCTTCAAAAGATGACGTGTACGATATTTCATGTCCAAATATTTCATTTTTATCACTTAATAAAGTTTGTTGTTCTTTACTACTTGTATTCCAAACTACAATAGCCATCGCTGCACTAAAAATGATAGTTTTACTAACTATTAGTGGTTTTTGTAATTTTTTGACTTTTTGATTTATTTCTTTAATTTTTGATTCTTTTTCTTTATCTTTCATATTTCTTTTCTCCTGCTCAATATTCTACTACTGCATATCAATTTTGTCAAAAAAAACGATACTCTTTAGCATCGCTTAATTTAAGTAATCGTCTGTTATTTCATCTAATTCTTCATCAATTTCTTCTTGCACTGTTAAATCTACATAGTCATCTTCTTCATCTTCCACACTTATTTTAACTTTTGTATCTCCAACTAGTTCAACGCCCATTTCCTTTTCTATACTAATATTAACAATACCATTTTTTATATCAACACTTGTAACTGTTGGTTGTCTTAAACACCTAACTGTAACGTCACTAGTATTTGAAGCTTTGTCCATTTTCATATCTTCTTCATATTTAAAAGTTCTAGTACATACACTAGTTTTTGAATCATTATTATGAGCATACCATACATTAATATCAAATGATCCATCCACAACTATAGTATCGTTTTTCTTAAAACCATTAAAACTATGATTAATTATCCAGCAACCTAATACTGTATTTGGAGATTCTTCTGTTTCAATAGTATAATCACTTTTACTGGTTTTTTTCCCTTTTCCAATGACTGCTTTTGTAACAATTTCTCTATAACTTGACATATTTATCACCTTTCCTAATTTAATGTATGCATTATATGGACAAAAGTACACAAATTTTGTTATAATTTTTTTAAGTGGTGGTATTAATGGATTGTATATTTTGTAAAATAATAAAGAAAGAACTTCCGAGTAAAATTTTGTATGAAGATGATTTAATAATGGTTTTGCTAGATGCTTATCCTGATGCCCCTGGACACACTCTAATTATTACAAAAAAACATTTTTCTTCTTTTTTTGATTTACCAGATGATTTATTATTACATGTAAATAAATATGCTAAAATATATGGTAAATTAATTGAAGAAAAACTTGAATGTAATGCGCTTAAGGTTATCACAAACTATGGAGAGTTTCAGTTTGTTAAACATTATCACTTACATTTAATACCTAATAAAAATAATGAAAAGTTAACTATAGATGAAGTATATAGTGTATTAAAAGAGGAAAAGTAGTATGAAAAAAAATAAAAAAATAGAGAATAAAAAAGTTTTAAAATTAGGCGCTAAAATATTATTGATAATATTTACATTTTTAATAGCTTCTTTGGGAAGTCTTGCAATATATATGCATTACTTTTATCAAATAGATAAAAATCCTGATGATTTACCAAATAATGAGCCTCCTGCTGAAGTGTGGCCTAAAGAAACATCTTTTAGCTTATTAGGAACTGGTGATGCACTTTTACATAACCCTATTTATGATATTGCACTCAGATCTGATGGTTCTTATGATTTTTCCGAAATATTTACTGAAATAAGTTCTACAATTCAATCTCATGATCTTGCTTATATAAATCAAGAAACAGTTTTTGCATCTCCGCCTTATTCTAGTTATCCTTTGTTTAACACTCCATCTGCTTGGGGTGATGCATTAATAAACAATGGATTTGATTTAATAAGTCTTGCTAATAATCACTCTATGGATCAGCTTGGTTCTGGAGCTAAAGAAAGTATTTCTTACTGGGAAAGTAAACCAGAAGTATATACTGCTGGTATGGCATCTTCCTATGAAAAAAGAGATAATATAAGAATAGAAGAAATTAATGGAATTAGCTATGCTTTTTTATCTTATACATATGGAACTAATGGAATGCCTATTCCAAGCGGAGAAGATTATTTAGTTAATTTATATAGCAAAGAACTTGCTATGCAACATGTTAACTCTGTAAGAGATACAGTGGATGTTATTATTGTTGCAATGCATTGGGGAAATGAATATCAAGATACACCAAATACATACCAAAAAACAGTTGCTCAGGAACTGGCAGATATGAATGTTGATATAGTTTTAGGAAATCATCCCCACTGGATGCAACCAATTGAAATAATTGATGATACAGTAATTGTTTATTCAATGGGTAATTTTATATCTAATCAAATGATTATAGCTAATGATCCTACTTACACTTGGAGCGTTGCTACTGGTGGTTTTGTTACAATGAATATCAATAAAACTTTATACGAAGACGGAACAAGCGAAATTAATATTAGTGATATTAATGTTGAATTATTATTTCATTATAAAAGTCCTCAAAGAACATATAAAATAATACCATTTAGCCAAATGAATGAAACATACCACTGGAATTATATAAATTTATACGAAGAGCATAAAACAAGAATGACATCAATGTCTGATCAAGTTACAGTCACACCTCTTTATGAAGAAAACGAGTTATTAACGCCAGAAGAAAACACTACAGAGTAGTGTTTTTTTCTTAAAAATATGCTACGCCACCTATAATGATAGCTAACAATATAAATAAAATTAATATAATTAAATAACTATTATTACATGATGGCGCACATGGTGTTACTGGTGCACATTTGCTCATATATTATACGCCCTTTCCTAAATTTATACTAAATGAATGCTCCACAGATGATTATTAATAAAATGAATAGCACTAATACTATAGCAGCGCCATTTCCAGTTTTACAACAGTTCATAAATCATTCCTCCTTTATTATCTTTACATTTTATTATATGGTTAATAGTTAACTATGTGAAGGAATTTTCACATAAAAAAGCCTTATTTTCTTGTATTTAAATTTTATTTAAGATATAATTATTTTAGGAGGAGAATTAAAAATGAAGAAAAGTGTTAAATTAATGGGTTTAATGGCAACTAGCTTACTTCTTGTAACTGGATGTGGAACTATACCTACACTAGAAAATGGACAGGAGGCTGTTGTTACATTTAAAGATGATAAAAAAATAAGCGTTGATGATTTATATGCTGAATTAAAATCTAATTATGCATTAGAAGCTTTAGTTAGTATTACGGATAAATTTATTTTAGAAACTGAATTTGCTGACTTTGTAGAAGATGCTGAAGCTTACGCTGATTCTTATATGGCTAGTATGCTTCAAACATATGGATCTGAAGATGAACTATTATATGCAATTCAATCATCAGGAGCAGGTTTTTCAACAATTGATGCTTATAGAAATTATATATATGTAAGTTATTTACAAAATCATGCAGTAGAAGAATATGCTAAAGATCAAATTACAGATGATCAAATCAATAAATACTATGAAGAAGAAGCTAAAGGAGATATTGAATTTAGCCATATCTTAATTACTGTTGATGCTACTAGTGAATCTACTGAAGAAGAACAAACTGCAGCTACTGATGCGGCTTTAGCGGAAATTAACTATATAATTGATGAATTACGTAATGCTGAGAATACAGTTGAAAGATTTAATGAATTAGTTGCTGAAAAATCTGATGATGCTTCTACTAAAGAAAATAATGGTGAACTTGGAAAAGTTACATATTACGATTTATCAGATAATTATGATGAACTTTTAAATGCAGCTTATGCACTTGAAGATGGAGAATTTTCAACAGAAGTTATAACTACTGAATTAGGTTACCATGTTGTTTTAAAAACTGCATCACATGAATTAGAAGCTTTAGAAGATATTAAAGATGATATAAAACAATATTTAGCAGATAATTTAATGACTATTGAAGCTAGTTCAATTTCATTTGATACATTAGAATATTATAGAAATTTATATGAACTTGATATTGTAGATAGTGAACTAAATGATCAATACAATAAATTTGTTACTGATTACAAAAATTCATTAACACAAGCTACTGAATAACAAAAAAATGAAGAATTAATCTTCATTTTTTTTTATGATTTTTTTAATATCTTCATAAGTAAATTTTTTTCTAATTAACGAAGATATAATTTTTTTATACTTTTCTTCTTTTGAAATAGATTTATTCATATATTTTTTTTCAAGTTTTAAATATTCCTTTTCTAAAAACAAATTATCATTATCACTGTTTATTTCAATTTTAACACAATCTAAATCTTTTTTACTATATCCCATATTTATTAAATACATAATAAGTTTTTGCTTCATATCTGAGCTTGAATATTTATGGTTACTCTTTAATTTTTTCGATATAATTTTCTCTATTTTTTCTAACCATATATTATTATCTATTTTAGCTAATTCTAATGATATTTTAGCCTCTCCAAGACCTTTTTCCAGTAATTCTTTTTTTATTCTCTCTGGGCCATAATATGAGGCATTAATCCTATGATTAATATAACTATTCAAATATGATTCGTCATTTAATAATTTTATACATTTAAGTTTATTAATAATATACTCTATGTCTTTATCATCAATGTTATCTTTTTTTAAGTAAACAATCATTTCACTTGTAGTTTTAATTTTTGATTTTAATATTTTTACACATTTATAATAAGTTTGCATTAATTCATCATATTTTTTTATTTCTTTTAATTCTAAATTGCTTATATATTTACCTTTTACAAGAGTATATTTCAATATCGTTTCATCTAAAAGTAGAAAAGAATTATTCTTTTCTACTGATATTTGATATAAATTAGTTTTTAATTGTTTTATATTTTCTATTTTCATAATTATTTTGTTTCATCACTTTTGTATATTTCACAGGCGTTGTCTAATTCTTTTAAAAGCTTAGATATATCTGATTTATTTTTTAATCTACACCCACTTGCATATTTATGTCCACCGCCATTGTATTTAGCAGCAATATTATTTATTATAGGACCTCTACTTCTAATATTAACCTTATATACATCATTTCTTTCATCATATGTTATAAAACACCAACAGATAAGTTCTTTAATGAAATAAAATTGATTTACCATATTAGATGGCGTAGATGAATCTACTCCATATTTTTTTAATGTTTCACTACTAAATTCAATACTTCCAAAACCACTATCACTTATTTCAAAACTATCTATAATATGAGCATAAAATTTAAGTTCAGAAAAACTTCTTTCATATAGATTATCATAACTAGCCACAAAATTAAATGAGTATTTTTTTAGTAATTCTGTTACAGTTTCAAATGTTGTTACACTAGTATTTTTTAGCAAAAATCTATCACTATCAAATACCATACCAACAAATAATGTTTCTGCTATGCGGTGATCCATTTTCATTTTTGAGTTCATCAAAAAATTAACAACCATCTCTGCAGCACTTGATTTCGTTTCATCAGTCCAGTCAACATCACCAATTATATCTTCTGCTGGATGATGATCTATTTTAAGGATTGCATCATAAGATAAATCTTCAATACCATCGATTCTAGCAAAGTTTGGCAAATCAAGAACTACTAATAAAGCTCCTTTTAAAGTACTATAATCATATACTTTATCAAGCGTTCCTAAATATCTAAATTTAGATACTCCTGCTCCTACTGCATAAACTTCTTTTTCAGGAAAAGTAAGCTTAATTGCATCTCTTAACGCTATTTGAGAACTAATTGCATCTGGATCAGGTCCAACATGTCTTGCAATAACTATTTTGTCATAATTTTTTATTATTTTATATATATTTTTAAAAATATCTTTTTTTATTTTAAACACCTTTTTCTATTTCATTAAATTTTCAGTATCAAGAGCAATCATTAATTCTTCATTTGTTGGAACAACATATAAAGGTATTTTTGATTCATCACTTGAAATTAGAGTTAATTCACCTCTTGAATTATTTCTTTCATCATCTAATTTCACACCTAAAGAAGCTATTTTTTCTGTTATAAGTTTACGCATTACAATAGCATTTTCTCCTACTCCTGCTGTAAAACATATTACATCTGCTCCACCTAGTATATTATTATACATAGCAATATAATTTGCAACTTTTTGAGCATACATATTTTGTGCTAGTACACATAAATCTTCTCCTGCTGCAGCTCCATCTTCAATATCTCTGTTATCACTTGATTTACCAGATACTCCTAATAAACCACTTTTTTTATTTAGCTCACTAGTAAGTTCTTTAATATCCTTACCAGTTTTAACTGACATATATTCTAGTATGCTTGCATCTATATCTCCAGATCTAGTTCCCATCATAAGACCAGCAAGTGGAGTAAAGCCCATAGAAGTATCTATTACTTTATTATTATCTATTGCCGCTACTGAAGCACCATTTCCTATATGACATGATAGTACTTTTAAACTTTCTTTATTTAATTTTTCACTAATTGTTTTGTATATATATTTATGACTAGTTCCATGGAAGCCATATTTTCTTACACCATATTCAGTATACCACTCCATTGGAAGAGGATATAAATAAAATTCTCTTTCCATAGTTTGATGATAAGCTGTATCAAAAACTACTGAACTAAATGCATTTGGAAGTGCTGTTTTAAATGCTTTAGCAGCTGTTAAATTTGCTGGGTTATGAAGTGGTGCTAAATCACAAATTTCTTCAATATATTTAATATTTTCATCTGTTAGCTCTACTGATTCTTTAAATCTGCTTCCACCATGTACTACACGATTACCAATTCCATCAATTTCTTCTAGCGAACTTATAATTTTCAAATCAACAAGTTCACTCATTAAAATTTCTACAGCTTCCACGTGTGTTGAAATTTCAACTTCTTTTTTTACTTTTTCACCGTTAACTTTAATTGAATAGAAACTTTCTCCTACTCCTATTCTTTCAAAATTACCTGTAGTAATCACTTTTTCTTCTGGTAATTCAATTAAAGTAAATTTAAGCGAAGAACTACCAGCATTAATTGCTAATATTTTCATAATTCATCTCCTTAATTTATTATACATAAATTATATGAATATATCTAGTGTTTTTCAAAAAAAAAGAAACTTACTTTCTTTTATCATTTTGATTTGTATGTGTAGCATTATAATCAGTATCTATTACATTTTTTGATGTAGAATATAAGTTATATCCATAGGGATTAAAATATTCATCTTTTAACTTATCATATTTGTTAGTATTTAAATAATCAAAACCTTTGTAATAATTAATATTTCTCTGCATAAAAAATCACCCATTAATATTATGGATGTTTTTTTATAAATTATAATATTGATTCAAATGTTTTTTCTTCATTTAAATTTAAGTATTCAACGCTTCTAACGCACTCATTTATAAATTTTTCGTAATCAATTAATTTTTCATATTCATTACATTTATTAATATCTGGATTTATTACCGGATGTTTAGGAACAAATATAGTGCAGCAATCTTCAAAAGGTTCAATACTTATGTCATATGTATTTATATTTTTTGCAATATCTATTATTTCTAGTTTATCTAAGCACGCTACCGGTCTTATTACCGGTAATTTCACAACTTCATTAATTGCTTTCATAGATGTAAGTGTTTGACTAGCAACTTGTCCAATAGATTCTCCATTTATAATTACATGCATTTTATTTTTATAAGCAATTGACTCAGTTATTCGATACATCATTCTTCTCATAATAGTAATTAAATATTCATGTGGTATTTTTTTTAAGATTTCTTCTTGCATTTTAGTAAAATTAACTACATACATTCCAGTTTTTAAATCGTACTTTTTTAACACTTTAGCAAGTCTTTTAACTTTATCTTTAGCTTTTTCACTCGTATGAGGGGGTGAATCAAAATATATTGAATCTATATTTAAACCTCTTTTTATAGCTAAATAACCCGCAACAGGAGAATCTATCCCCCCAGATAACATGAGTAAACCTTTACCTTGGGTACCCACAGGGTATCCCCCTAACCCTTTTATTTTATCAAAATAATATATAGCGGTATCTTTTCTTATTTCTACTTTTACTAATATTTGTGGACTATGTACATCAACTTTTATGTTCTCTATATTTTTTAAAATATAAGAACCTATATTTCTAGATACTTCAGTACTTTGCATAGGATAATTTTTATAACTTCTTTTTGTTTCAACTTTAAATGTCTCAAAATTTATTTCTTTTAAATTATTTATTAAATTTTCTTTTACATTTTCTAAATCATTACTATCAATCATATAACCAACATTAAATTCATGTATACCAAATATACATTTTAACTTTTCAATAACTATTTCATAATTAGTAGCAGTAATAAACATTCTCCCTGAATCATAGCTAATATGAGCATCTGTATCCATTAAACTACTTTGGATATTATTTTTTAATTTCTTTATAAAAAAATTAAGATTATCTCCTTTAGTAGAAAGTTCCCCATATTTTATTAAAATTATTTTTTTCATAATCACACCAACTTCGCATCTATTTTATCATAAAAATAACCTTTTTAAAAGAAAAAAACGCCTA
>CAYJFC010000015.1:0-29202 GCA_964369625.1 uncultured Muribaculaceae bacterium | reverse complement strand
AACTGGTTTCCAGGTCATATGGCAAAAACTAAAAGGCAAATAAAAGAAAATATTAAACTAATAGATATAGTGTTTGAAGTAATTGATTCTAGGTTACCAGTATCTTCAAAAATTAAAGATATTGAAGATATTATTAGAACAAAAAAACATATATTAATTATGACTAAAAAAGATTTATGTGATGTTAATGTAACTAATAAATGGGTAGAATATTATCAAAAAAGAGGTTTATATGTATTGTTAATGGACTTAACAAATAACAAGGATTATAAAAAATTATTTGATTTAACTAAAAAATTAACAATGGATTTACAGGATAAAAGAAATAATAAAGGATTACTTGAAAAAGAAATAAAAGCTTTAGTAGTGGGAGTTCCTAATGCTGGTAAAAGTACATTAATAAATAATCTTGCTGGAAAAGCAGTAGCTGTAACAGGGAATAAACCAGGTGTTACAAAACAAGTTAATTGGCTTAAGACAAAAGAAAATTTGTTATTACTTGATACTCCAGGAATATTATGGCCAAAAATAGATAATGACAAAACAGCCTTAAACTTGGCAAGTTTATCTGCTATTAAAAGTGATGTATTTGATATTAATGAAATTGGTTTTCATATTCTAACTATGCTAAAAGAAAATTATGGATTCCTTCTTGAAGAAAAATATAATATTGATAAAAATTTAGATGTAATGGAAATGTATGATATTATAGGAAAAAATATGGGAGCTATTAAAAACGGCGAAGTAGATTATGAGCGAGTTAGTACTAGAGTGTATCATGATATAGTTGGCGGCAAAATAAAAGGAATTACATTTGATATATGGAAATAGATCTTTTAAAATATGAAAAAGAATTGTATGAAAAAGGTTATGAATTTATAGCAGGAACAGATGAAGCAGGAAGAGGACCTCTTGCGGGACCTGTTGTAGCTGCTGCAGTTATTCTTCCAAAAAATTACAATTTAGAAGGGTTAAATGATTCTAAAAAATTAACTGAGAAAAAAAGAGATAAATATTATGATATTATAATAAATGATGCTATTAGTTATGCAATTAGTATTATAGAGCCAGAAAAAATAGATGAAATAAATATATATGAAGCATCTAGATATGCTATGCTAGATGCTATTGAACATTTAAAGGTAAAACCTGATTATATCTTAACAGATGCAATGCCTATACATAAAGAAAACTCTCTTCCTATTATTAAGGGTGATGCAAAAAGCATTACAATAGCTGCAGCATCTGTCCTTGCTAAAGTTACTAGGGATAACATTATGAAAAAGTTAGATGAGTTATATCCAGAATATTTATTCGCTAAACATAAAGGATATCCTACAAAAAAGCATATAGAATTAATTAATAAACATGGAGTTTTAAAAAAAATATATCGCTTTACTTTTAAACCTGTATATAATATGAAAATTAGAAACGATAGTTGATAATTTATAAAATATAATATATAATTTGTATGTCAGTCCAGAAAAAGAAAGGGAAATTAATGAAATTAGTAATAGTGGAATCACCAGCAAAGTGTAAAACAATAGAAAAATATTTAGGTAAAGATTTTAAAGTTGTATCATCTAAAGGACATATTAGAGATTTATCTACTAAAGGAAAATATGGTTTAGGTATAGATGTTGATAATGAATTTGAGCCTACATATCAAATAATAAAAGGTAAGAAAAAAGATGTGACAGCATTAAAAAAAGATGTAAAAGAAGCAGATAAAGTATATCTAGCAACAGATCCAGACCGCGAAGGAGAAACTATTTCTTGGCATTTATTTGATGAACTTGATGTAAGTGAAAATAAATATGAAAGAGTAGTATTTAATGAAATAACTAAAAATGTAGTCGAAAGTGCAATGGAAAATACTGGAAAAATAGATATGGATTTGGTAAAATCTGGAGAAACAAGAAGATTTTTAGATCGCATAATAGGTTTTAGACTATCAAAATTAATGCAAAGTAAAACATCTGGTAAATCAGCTGGGAGAGTTCAAAGTGTAGCTCTTAAATTAATAGTAGACAGAGAAAGAGAAATCCTTGCTTTTATTCCAGAAGAATACTGGACTATAGATGCTGATTTTAAAGATTTTAAAGCTAGTTTAGATAAATATAAAGGTAGTGAAATTAATATACCTGATGAAATAAGTGCGAATAAAATATTAGGTGAATTATCTAATTCGTTTAATATAGAATCTGTTACGCAAAAAGATAAAAAGAAATCATCAAGAGAACCATTTAAAACAAGTACGTTACAACAAACAGCTGCAGCAAAATTAGGTATGGCGCCTTCAAGAACAATGAGTGTGGCTCAAAAATTATATGAAGGTATGAATGTTGGAAGTGAAACAACTGGTCTTATTACATATATGCGTACTGATAGTGTTCGTTTGTCAGATCAATTTATAAAAGAAACTTTTGGATTCATAAAAGGCAAATACGGAGAAGAGTATATTGGTTATGTAAAAAAAGGTAAGAAAAATGATAATATGCAAGATGCTCATGAAGGTATTAGACCAACAAGTATTAATAAGACGCCTGAATCTTTAAAAGAATACCTAACTCCAGATGAATTAAAATTATATAGTTTAATATATTACCGAGCATTAGCCTCACTTATGATAGATGCTAAATTAAAAACAACTACAGTTATACTAGAAAATAATGGATATACATTTAAAACTACTGGAAGTATTTTAGTTTTTGATGGTTATTTAAAAGTGTATTCAAAATATGAAGATCAAGAAGATGTGATATTACCAGATTTTGAAAACTATTCTTCAAAAGTAATAGTGGCAAATGAAATAAATAAATTGCAACATTTTACAAAACCACTACCAAGATTTAACGAGTCATCACTTATCAAAGAACTTGAATCACTTGGAATTGGTAGACCATCAACATATGCAACTATTATTTATACTATTAAAGAACGTGGTTACGCTATTTTACAGGATAAAAAATTTATTCCTACAGAAACAGGATTTGAAACAACTGATAAATTACAAGAATTCTTTTCATCTATAATTAATGTTGATTACACAGCTAAAATGGAAGATGATTTAGATAATATAGCTGAGGCAAAAGAAAATAATTTAAAAGTACTACGAGACTTTTATGATGAATTTGAACCACTTGTGAAAAAGGCGTTTACAGAAATGGAAAAAAAACCAGCAGAAGAAACTGGTGAAATGTGTCCAGAATGTGGTAAACCACTAGTTATAAGAAAAGGAAGATATGGGGAATTTACTGCATGTAGTAATTATCCTGAATGTAAATATATAAAAAAAGAAATCAAAGAAGAAAAAGTAGTTATTGACTGTCCAAAATGTGATGGAAAAATAATTGAAAGAACTACAAGAAGAGGAAAAACTTTTTGGGGATGTAAAAATTATCCAAAATGTGATTATGCATCTTGGTATTTACCACTTGAAGAAAAATGTGATAAATGTGGCATTAATTTAGTTGAAAAAAATAATGAAAAAATATGTCCCAATTGTGATAAAGATAGTAAATAATGCTATCTTTTTTCTTGCTTGATAGCATTATATTATGTATAATTAATTATGAGAAAAGAGGTAAAATATGTATTTTTATTTTAAAGGAACAATTGATTGTTTAGGAAGTAATTTTATAGTAATTGAAAGTAATAATATTGGATATAAAGTTTTTACTCCAAATCCATTTAGTTATGAAATAGGTAAAGAATATAAAGTGTATCTATATAATCATATAAGAGAAGATGAATATAGTTTGTATGGCTTTAAAAGTAATGATGAACTTGATTTATTTTTAAGATTAATAAGTGTAAAAGGATTAGGGCCAAAAGTGGCAATGCCTTTTTTTGCAACAGGTTCTATAGCTGGTATTGTTGATGCAATTAATAGAGAAAATACTTTATACTTAACGAAATTCCCTAAAGTTGGTGATAAACTTGCAAAACAAATAATCTTAGATTTAAAAGGAAAAATTAATATAGAAACAACTGAAGTTATTGAAGATAATACCGAAGATTTAATAAATGTATTATCATCTTTGGGATATAAATTAACAGAAATTAAAAAAGTTGTAACGAATGTTGATCAATCTAAAACAATTGAAGAACAAGTTAAAGATGCCTTGAAACTATTGATGAAATAACTAGAAAAATCTAGTTTTTTTTTAACTTTCATTTACTTTAATTTTAAAGTATATTATAATAGTTTAGAGGGTGGTAAAAATGACAATAGGTTTTGATATAGATAATACAATGACTGATACTAATAGAGTTATAAATGAAGTGTTTTTAAAATCTGAATATAGTATATATGCAAAACATTATAGTCTATTACCAAATGACTTGAGAAGTGAATTCATTGCTAAATATAAAATAGAATTTAGAAAAAAGGATGAATTAAAGACTGGCGTTATAGAAGTTTTTAATTATTTAAATGAAAATAATCACGATATTGTTATTATAACTAGAAGAGGTTACAACGAACCTGATGATATAATAAGTGTTACTAATGATAATTTAAAAAAATGGAAATTAAAATTTAAAAAAATATATTTTAAATCAACTGATAAAGGTTTAGATGCATTAAAAGATAATGTGAAAATATATTTTGATGATCATATATATAATTTAGATAGTATAAATAAACAAGGGATAAAAGCAGTTCATTTTAATAATGAGGAAAAAAATAATGCGTATGATAGTGTAAATAATTGGGAAGAAGTTTTAGAATATATTAAGAAAGAAGGTTTTTAAATGTCAAGAATAACTGATGCAGATGAAAAAAGAGAAGATATCTTCGATAAAAATATTAGACCAGAATCATTAGATGAATATGTAGGGCAAAAAGAAATAAAAGAAAATTTAAATATATTTATAAAAGCAGCAAAAATGAGGACTGAACCACTTGACCATGTTTTGTTATATGGTCCACCTGGTCTAGGAAAAACAACACTAGCACATATTATTGCTAATGAAATGCAGTCAGGAATTAAAACTGCAAGTGGTCCTTCAATCGAAAAAAGCGGAGATTTAGCAGCTATACTTTCTAATTTAGAACCTGGTGATGTACTATTTATAGATGAAATACATCGTATGCCAGCATTTATCGAGGAAATACTTTATCCAGCGATGGAAGATTTTTCACTAGATATTATTTTATCTAATGAAGGAAAAAGTAGAAATATAAAAATAGATTTACCTCCATTTACATTGGTAGGAGCAACAACTAGAGCTGGAGATTTATCAAGTCCTTTAAGAGATAGATTTGGTATAATTAATAAACTTGAATATTATACAAATGATGAACTTGCGAGAATAGTTAAACGTACTAGTAATGTTTTGGATATGCCAATTGAGGCAGACGCTGCGTTAGAAATTGCTAAAAGGAGTAGGAAAACACCAAGAGTTGCAAATAGATTGTTTAAAAGGGTTAGAGATTTTGCTTTAGTAGAAGGCGATGGAAAAATAGATTTAAAAATTACTAAAAATGCATTAAAAAGACTTAATGTAGACAATTACGGTCTTGATAATATAGATATAGAATATTTAAATAGCTTGATTGAAAAATTTAATGGGGGTCCAGTAGGTGTTGAAACAATTGCAACATCTATTGGTGAAGAAGTATCTACTATTGAAGATGTGGTGGAACCATTTTTGTTACAAGAAGGTTTTATTAAAAGAACTAGAAGCGGTAGAATGGCTTGCGAAAAATCTTATAAGCATTTAAAAATTAGCTATTATGAATCTTTATTTAAAGGAGATGAATTATGATATTATTAGATGGAAAAAAAGTGAGTAATCATTTACTAGACGTAATTAAAGATAAAATAATTAATTTAGATAAAAAACCAGTTTTAGCTGTACTTTTAGTGGGTGATGATGAACCTAGTAAGATATATGTTAAAAATAAAATAAAATCATGTGAAAAAGTAGGCATTATTCCTAAATTATACGTACTTCCTAGTACAACAAGTGAAGCGGAAATAATAGATATTATAAAAGAAAATAATGAAGATGATAATGTTAATGGTATATTAGTTCAAAGTCCACTCCCTGTACATATTGATTTTAATAAGTGCATTGCTTATATTAGTAGCATCAAAGATGTAGACGGATTATCACTAAGTAATGTATACAATAATTATATGAACG
Organism: uncultured Muribaculaceae bacterium; assembly: GCA_964369625.1. GTDB lineage: Bacteria > Bacillota_I > Bacilli_A > RF39 > UBA660 > CAKOSP01. Next base: position 23,046 of record CAYJFC010000015.1, on the reverse strand, counting down.
AAAAACCAGTATTACCGTGTACTGTAAAAGGTATATTAGAACTGTTAAATTTTTATGATATTAATGTAACTGGTAAAAATGTAACTATTATTGGCAAAGGATATTTGGTTGGTAAACCACTATCTATTGCTTTAATGAATAAAGGTGCTACTGTTACGGTGTGTCATTCTAAAACTAAAGATTTAAAACAAATGTGCTTAACAGCAGATATAATTGTATCTGCTGCTGGAGTAACGCATTTAGTTAAAGAAAATATGGTTAGGGAAAATGCAGTGGTAATAGATGTTGGTATATCCAGGGTTAATGGAAAACTTACTGGGGATGTTGATTTTGAAAATGTAAAAGAAAAATGTGCGTATATAACTCCTGTACCAGGAGGAATAGGACCAATGACGGTTGCGATGGTTATTAATAATACGTATGAAGCATATGAAAGGATGAAATATAATGGATGAAATTTTAAAAAAGGCTTTAGCCAAGGAAACTGATAGACAGGAGGAAAATATAGAACTTATAGCATCTGAAAACTATGTATCAAAAGATGTCTTAAGCCTTGCGGGCAGCATTCTTACTAATAAGTATGCTGAAGGATATCCTGCTAAAAGATATTATGGAGGATGTGAATATGTAGATATATTTGAAAGTACTGCTATTAAATATTTATGTGAATTATTTAATTCTAAATATGCAAATGTACAACCACATTGTGGATCTAGTGCTAATTTAGCAGTGTATAGAGCTCTTTTAGGACATAAAGATAAAGTGCTTGGAATGAATTTGTCTAATGGAGGACATTTAACACATGGTCATCCAATGTCATTTTCTGGTCAAGATTATGATGTAGTGCAATACGATGTAGCAGCAGATACTGAATTGATAGATTATGATGCTTTAGAAAGTTTAGCATTGGAACATAAACCTAAAATGATAATTGCTGGAGCATCAGCTTATTCTAGAATTATAGATTTTAAGAGATTTAGAGAAATATGTGATAAAGTTGGTGCATATTTGATGGTTGATATGGCTCATATTGCTGGTCTTGTGGCTGGTGGAGTTCACCCATCACCATTTCCTTATGCCGATGTAGTAACATCTACAACTCATAAAACACTTCGAGGACCACGTGGTGGAATTATCTTAACTAATGACGAAACCATAGCTAAAAAAATAGACAAAACTATTTTTCCAGGTACTCAAGGAGGACCACTTATGCATATTATAGGGGCTAAAGCACAATGTTTTTATGAAGCTTTAAAACCAGAATTTAAAATTTATGCAAAAAAAGTAGTGGAAAATGCTAAAGCTTTTAGTGAAGAGTTTATTAAACTAGGATTTAAAATAGTATCTGGTGGAACAGATAATCATATGTTTTTGATAAATGTAAAAGACAACTTTGGATTAACTGGAAAAGAAGCAGAAAAACTTTTAGATGAAATATGTATTACGGTTAATAAAAATACTATTCCGGGTGAAACTGAAAGTCCATTTGTAACAAGTGGTATTAGAGTAGGGGCTGCAGCAATGACTACTAGAGGTTTAAATGCAGAGGATTTTAAAAAAATCGCTAATATAATTGCTTCAGCATTCAAAAATAAAGAAAGTGCTGAAAAACTAGAAGAATTAAAAAATGAAGTTAAGGAAATAACTAGTAAGTATCCACTTAATAGATAATAAGAAAGGTAAGCAGTATGGAAGACAAAAAATTGAAAATTGATTTATTACCACATACACCATTTTTAAAAGAAGATGGGACATTTGATAAAGAAAAAGCAATGTTATATTCAGCAAAATTAGCAGGTGAATGTTATTCATCTGAAGGATATCAAAAATTAAAAGAAGAAGATGATGAAAAATCACTTAAAAGATTGGGTTTTACACTAGGACTTGAACATTCAACTCCATATGAACATGTTAATATAGGATTTGAAATATCAAATGTGAGTAAAATTCTTGCAATGGTTTTAAATAATGAAAGACAGTGCGCTACAAGTGAAAAATCAGGTAGATATACTAATATAGAAAAAGTTGTGACAATAGAAGAAAAAGTTCTTTATACTAAATGGTTAGAAATATTCATTACAGAAATAAAAGAAAAATATTCTCATGTTTTTGATGAATTAAAAATCAAAAAATTGGCACAAGAAAATGCCCGTTATTTAACAAGTGTATTTACACCAATGCAAATGATACATACAATACCATGGGTACAGTTAAATAGAGTAGTATCGTTTATGCAAGTTTTTATAGATGAAGCCAGTGATGATTATTTTGAAAAAAGATTATCTGAAGATTTTAAAGCTTTTATCAAAGAGTTAGAAAGACTTAATTTATTAGATGAAAAGGCAATGTCCAATCGTAAAAAAAGAAAATTATCATTGTTTGCTAGTGAAGAATATAAAAATAAATTTGGTTATACTTATACAATAAATTATAAAGGTACTTTTGCAATGCTAGCACAAGCGCATAGACATAGAACTTTAGAATACTCTATGAAAAGGCTTGATAAAAAAGAATATTTTATACCACCAATTATTAAATCTAAAGAATCTTTGGTAAAAATGTGGAATGAAGATATGGCTAGTGTTAGTCATTTAGTTCCTACTGCTGAAATAATATCTATAAATGAAACAGGGAACATAGATAAATTTATTTTAAAAGCTAAGGAAAGATTATGTTCAGCAGCGCAGTTAGAAGTTGCGAACCAAACTAAAGCTACTTTAGAAGAATATGTATCTTCTTTAAAAGAAACAGATAACTTATTATATGAAAAGTTAAATAAATATAATAAGGGAGCAAGATGTACATTTCCAGATTATAAATGTGCACAAGTTTGTAATTTTAAGGAAGGAATTAATTTAACAAGAGAGGTATAATTATGAAAGGTAAACTTATAGTAATAGAGGGAACAGATTGTTCTGGTAAAGAAACTCAAAGTAATATTTTAATAGAAAAACTGCAAAAAGAAGGAAAAAAGATTGTTAAATTTTCTTTTCCAATGTACGATAGTCCAACTGGAAAGATAGTTGGGGGGCCATACTTAGGTAAATCTTATATATGTGATGGTTGGTTTTCTGAAGGAGCAGCGTCAGTTGCTCCTAAAATAGCAGCACTTTATTATGCCGCAGATAGACTTTATAATATAGAGAAAATAAATAAAGCCCTAGAGGAAAATGATTATGTGCTTCTTGATAGATATACAACATCTAATATGGGACATCAAGCAAGTAAAGTTACGAGTGAAGAAGAAAAAGTTGAAATTATTAATTGGCTTGAAAAATTAGAATATGAGCTTTTAAATCTTCCTAGACCTGATATTACTATATTTTTACATATGCCATATGAAGCAGCAAAACCTTTAAGGGAAAAACGAAAAGAAAAATTAGATCAACATGAAAGTGATGAAAATCACCTTAAAAATGCAGAAAAAACATATTTGCTATTAGCAGATAAATATAATTATTCAAAGATTGAATGTGCTAATGATGATGTAGCACGAAGTATTGAAGATATAGCAATTGATGTATATAATACTGTAAAAGATCAAATAAATTAAAAGTAAATAAAAATTTTACTTTTTTTTATTTGATAATATGTTAAAATAAATAAAAAAAGGAGATTATATGACAGATTTTATAGCTCAGTTTCAAGTATTAACTGATGAACTAGGTAAAGTATATTTTGCATTTATTAGGTATTTCGAAGGTACAATTAAGGGAAATACTTTTGAATACAGTGATGGAACTAAATTAAAAAAAATAAATTTAACAAGTGGTTTAGAAGATTATGATAATAATGAAAGGCATTTAGTTGATACACAAATGTATTATTATTATAATACTATAGATGTTAATTTTCTAAGAACATATTATAATTTAGAAAATGATTATGAAGTTTTAAAAATGTTCTCGGAAAATATGCAAAATTCAATTAGTTTTTTTGATGAAGCGGGTATTTTTGTATCAATGCTTATGCAGGAAAATAAGAAAATAATTATTGATAGCACGTATAATTATTCTGAAAATGATATAACTTTGCCACCTCTTAAAACTTTAGAAGAAGACCTTAATAAATATGTTATTGGGCAAAGTAAAGCAATTAGAAATATTTTGATAAATATTTATTCTCATTACAAAAACAATAAGAAAACACCAATGCTTTTACATGGACCAACAGGTGTTGGAAAAACAGAAATTTTAAAACAAATAGCAGATAAAATAAATGTTCCATTTATTAAACTAGATTTAAATTGTTTCTCATCTGCTGGTTATTATGGAAATAATATTGAAGAAATCCCACTTTATATTTTAAAACATACTAATTTTGATGAAAAATTAGCTTCTAGAGCATTAGTGGCATTTGATGAAACAGATAAAGTTTTAATGAATGGAGATAATTCTTCAGCAGTTAACAAAAGCGATGTAGTTAACGGACTTTTAACATTTGTTGAAGGCCACACTTATGAAGCTGTTCTTCCTCCAAATATATCAGAAGCTTATAATTTAGATCCTATTTTAAAATTTGATACTACTAATTTGTGTTGTGTATTTTTAGGAGCTTTTACCGATATTAGAAATGAACACTTTAATGCAAAAATTGCAGGTTATAATGCTGTGAAAAATACGGATAATACAGAACTAAATATTGATATTTTATCAAAAAAAGGAATTAGTAATGAATTTTTAGGTAGAATCAAATCATTTATACCATTAAAAAAATTAACAAAAAATGAATATATTGCAATATTAAAAGAAAGCAAAATAAGGCCATTTTTATATTATAAAAATTTATTTGCAAAAAATGGTAAAACTTTATATATAGCTGATGATATATATGAGTTTATTGCCCATCAATTAACAAATAATAATTTTGGAGCAAGAGCACTAGATACAATAGTTACTTCTTTATTTGAAAAAATAGAATATTTAGAATTATGTGGTGAACTTCCTAAAGATAACGACTTAACTTTAAATTTAGTAGAAGAAAATGGAGTATATTATTTTGATATTACTGTGCGTAATGTTCTAGAAAGAAAAAAAGAGGTTTAAAATGAATACAAATGATTATGATTATATTTTACCTGAAAATTTAATAGCGCAGGTTCCACTGCTAAATAGAGAAAAATCAAAGCTTTTGCTAATGGATAAAAAAACAGGTAAACTAAAAGATGATGTATTTGAAAATATCATTGATTATTTAAATGAAGGTGATACCCTTGTTTTAAATAACACAAAAGTGCTTCCTGCTAGAATAATGGGTATTAAAGAGCAAACAGGTGCTGTAATAGAATTACTTCTTCTTAAAAATATAAAAGGAAATATCTGGGAATGTCTTGCAAAACCTGCTAAAAGATTAAAAATAAATACAATAATTAAATTTAGTGATGATTTAAGTGCAAAAGTTATTAATAAATTAGATGCAGGTTTAATTCATGTAGATTTTATTTATAAAGGAATATTTATCGAAATATTAGATAAATTAGGTTCTATGCCACTTCCTCCTTATATACATGAAAAACTTGATGATAAAAATAGATATCAAACAGTGTATGCAAAAGAAGTTGGCTCAGCAGCCGCACCTACTGCAGGATTACATTTTACTAAAGATTTAATTAGTAAAATAAAAAATAGAAATATTAATATAGTATATGTGACTTTGCATGTTGGGCTTGGTACATTTAGACCTGTTGAAGTAGAAAATGTTTTAGAACATAAAATGCATAGTGAAAAATATATTATGTCTAAAGATGTTGCAAAAAAATTAAATGAAGCTAAAAAAAATAATAAAAAAATAATAGCAGTAGGTACAACGTCACTTAGAACTTTAGAAGCAATAATGAGCAAACATAACAAATTTATAGAGTGTGAAGAAGAAACGGATATATTTATATATCCAGGATATAAGTTTAAAGCTATTGATAGTTTAATAACTAATTTTCACTTACCTAAAAGTACACTTTTAATGCTAGTAAGTGCTTTATCAAGTAAAGAGAATATTATGAATGCATATAAGCATGCTATAGATAATGAATATAGATTTTTTTCCTTTGGAGATGCTATGTTTATAAATAAATTTTAAATTTAAATAATATATTATTGACAAATAAATTTAATAATAGTATAAATAATATTATACGAGTTTAAGGAAATATTATGATATATGAATATAAAGAAGAATTATTAAAACAAAAAAATAAGAAAAATATATTTGGAGAACATGCTCCATATGAATATAACGCAGATTTAGTTCCTTTGTTTTTAAATTATAAAGGGAATATATTTTATGGTGGTTTTTTTCACTATCAATATAATATGAAAACACAATGTTGTTTGATATTAAAAGAATTTTTAAATGATATTTTTATAAATGAACAATCTAAAAGTTTTTCTTTTGAAAAAGTTTTAAGTAAACCGACTTCAATGTTAAATGCAAATATAAAAGATTTTTCATATAGTCAATTACAAAAAACATTTGTAGATTTATCATTAGTAGATCAACTTAAATATTTTCATCATGAAGTATATGAAATGTGGGATCATGTGAATTCTGCATTATTACAATTAAAAAAACCATTGTTTGAACTAGGTTCTAAATCAAATGGCAATTCTGAAACTTTAAAAAAATTATTTGAATTTTTAAAACTGGATACAAGTGGGTTATATACTAAAGCTATAAGTTGTGATAATTATGAAAAATTTAATGAAGAAATATTAAAGTGGTATAACCTGATATCACAAACAGCAATTGATATAGCGGTATTATATTCGGGCTTAGATAAAATAGAAACAACGGCAAAAAAAAGTATTACAACTATTAAGCACAATGTTTATGAAACATATTTTAATTATATGTTAATGGATTTTAAAATTAATAGATTGTCAAAAATATTATATAATAGTAATGAAGAAAATTTTTACTGGTATTATAATGATTTTTTATTAAAAACTGAGCAAGAGTATAAAGATGAAATAGAATTAATAAGAAAAAAAGTGCCACTTGATCAAAGATATAAATATTTCTTATGAAATTATGATTTATTTACTAATTATACTAATAATGTTATAATTAAGGCGTGGTGAATAATATGATTAAATATAACTTAAAATATGAAGATAAACATACAAGTGCAAGGCTTGGTGAAATAGAGCATAATGGTAAAGTTTATAAAACTCCTATGTTTATGCCAGTAGGAACTAAAGCAACAATTAAAACGCTAGCCCCGGAAGAAGTTAGTGAAATAGGCTCTGGTATAATACTTGCTAATACTTATCACTTGTGGCTTAGACCTGGAGATGAGGTAGTAGCAAAAGCGGGTGGACTACATAAATTTATGAATTATAGTGGACCTATTTTAACTGATTCTGGTGGATTTCAAGTGTTTAGTTTAGCTAAACCTAAAGATATAAACGAAGATGGTGTTAAATTTAAAAGTCACATAAATGGAGAAAAATTATTTTTAACTCCAGAAAAAAGTATAAATATTCAGCAAAATTTAGGAGCAGATATAATAATGAGTTTTGATGAATGTATTGGTTATCCTGCAACATATGAATATGTAAAACAAAGTGTAGACAGAACTATTAGATGGGCCAAAAGAGGTAAAGATGTTTTTAAAAAAAATAATCAAATTCTTTTTGGAATAGTACAAGGTGGTAACTATCCTGATTTAAGAGAGTATTGTGCTAAAAAATTAATTGAAATGGATTTTGATGGTTATTCTGTTGGTGGTACAGCTGTAGGTGAAACTAAACCAATTATGTACAAAATGGTTGAAGATACTACGAAACATTTACCTAAGGATAAATTAAGATATCTTATGGGAGTAGGAGATCCTATTGACCTAATTGAAAATGTAATGAGGGGTATAGATATATTTGATTGTGTTGCTCCGACTAGACTTGCAAGACATGGCCATGCTTATACTAAAAATGGAAAAATAAATATTAAAAATAATAAATATAAAGAAGACTTTACTCCAGTTGATGATTGTGATTGTTATGCATGTAAAAACTATACTAAAGCTTATATAAGACATTTAATAGTAGATAATGAAACTTTTGGAGCGAGACTTTTATCAGTTCATAATATTAATTTTTTATTCAAATTAATGGATGAAGTAAGAGAAAATATAAAAATGGGCACTTTAAAAGAATTTAGAGATGAATTTATAAAAAATTATTATGGAGAAAATTATGAATACTAAAATTATTTCTCTAACTATTGCTATTATATTTATTATGATATTAATACCGTCTAGCTATAAAGTATATTTAGAGTATCAAGATAATTTAATAACGGTAACAGAAAAAAGAATAGTAGAAGCTGCTATTAAATGTAAAAAAGAAAATTTGTGTACAAGTGATACAGTAAGTTTGAAATTTTTATATGAAAATTCGTATCTAGAAGAGGAGTTTAATCCGATTACGAAAGAATATTATAATGAAAATAATTATATTACATTAAATCCTGATGAATATCAATTTGTTGAAGTGAAGCCTTAATGCGCTTCTTTTTTCTTGGATTTGCCTAACATACCACCAAAAGTAGAAGATAAAATTAATATGAAATAATATAAAACTTGATTTATATTAAAACTCCCTTTAAAAAATAATATATTTACAAAAAATAATATTAATAATAAAAGTAGTCCTGTAATAAGCCCGGTTAAGTATCCTTTTTTTAAACTTCTAATACCATTATTGAAACCAAAGAAAATAAATATTCCAATATTAAGTAATAATAATATAATTGTAGTAATACTAGTATTCATTCCAAATAAATTTAGTAAACTAACAATAAATACTATGAATAGTTCTCCTGATAGAAATAAACCAAAGTTTTTAAAATAAAAATTATATTTTTTCAAATAAATCACCTAATTAAATATATGTGTGAATAAAAATAATATTAATTAAACAATATTATATAGGTGATTAATATGTCAAATTTATTGGTGATAAGCGTAAGAACTTTATTTTTTTATATGTTTATAGTATTTTTATATCGTTTAATGGGTAAAAGAGAAGTAGGTCAATTAGGGATAATAGATTTGATTGTATCTATTTTAATAGCAGAACTAGTAGCTATTAGTATTGAAAATTATAATACTTCAATGATGTATTCAATAGTGCCAGCTTTAATACTAGTAGGGCTTGAAATAGGATTTGCTTATCTTAATATGAAAAGTAAAAAAATAAGAGCTTTATTTGATGGCAAACCATCTATGATTATTTCTTCAGGTAAAATAAATTATAACGAAATGGTTAAGCAAAGATATAGTTTAGATGACTTATTACTTAGTTTAAGACAAAAACAAATTAAATCTTTAGAAACTGTTGAATATGCTTTTTTAGAAAATAATGGAAAATTATCAGTATTTGAATATAATGATAAGATAAAAAGTAGTTATCCAATGCCTCTTATAGTAGATGGTGAAGTACAAGAAGATACTTTAAATAAAATTTCAAAAAGCAATAAATGGTTATTAAAAGAGTTAAGTCATAAGAATTTAGATATTTATAATATATTTTATGCGTTTTTTAAAAACAATAAATTATATATAATAAATAAAAAAGATTTTACTAAATAAAATAAAAAATTAGTGGAAAATGTATAATAAATATATTATAATAGAATATAGTAAAGAGGTGTTGCAAATGAAAGTACTTTGTATAGGACATGCTTCATATGATATTAGTTGTATGATGCAGGATTTCCCTAAGGAAAATAGTAAATATTCTGTCACTGAAAAAATAGAAGGTGGCGGGGGAGAAGCTGCAAATGGAGCTTGTCTTTTAGCTAAATGGGGTGTTGAAACATATTTAGCAGCTGCAATTGGAGCTGATTCAAATGGTGATAAAATAAAAAAAGAGTTAGAAATGTTTGGTGTTAAAAATGATTTTTTAGAAACAGTTTATGATAAAAACACATCATTATCTTTTGTTGTATCAAATAAAAAAAATGGTTCAAGAACAATTATTAACTTAGCTGCTCCTGATTCTACGCCTCATATCAAAAAAGAAGACAATATTTTGGTGGACCCTGATCTAATATTAATAGATGGATACGAGTATCATGCTAGTAACAGTATAATAAATAGATACCCAAATGCTATTAAAGTAGGAAGTGCTAATAATTTATTACCTGAAATAGTTGAATTATGTTCACATTGCAATTATATAATATGCTCTAAGGAATTTGCAGAAAATTTTACTAATATAAAAATTGACTATAATAATACCTTAACGCTTGTTAATATATATCATAAACTTAAAGAAAGATTTAATAAAAATGAGGTAATAGTTACTTTAGAAGATCAAGGAGCTATGTATGCAAGTAATAATCAAATTAAAGTAATGCCAGGTTTAAAAGTAAATGCTAAAGATACAACCGGAGCTGGGGATGCTTTTCATGCGGCTTTTTCATATTCAATTTTGCATAAATATGATTTGGAAAAAGCAATTACATACGCTAATATAGCAGCAGGTCTTTGTTGTGAAAATGTTGGTGGCAAAGTATCTTTTCCTAATTTAAATGCAGTATTATCTCAGTACAATAGTAAGATAGGTGTTGAAAATGTCATTCCAGCAAGTGCCTCTAATTTTAACTGAAAAAACTCCTAAACTTGATTTACATGGTGAAATAGTTTCAATGGTTTATTCTTTAGTTAATGAATTTATAAATGATAATTTAAAAATGAAAAATAATTTACTTAGAATAATTCATGGTAAAAGCACTAATATTTTGACAAGGGAAGTACACACTGTTTTAAATTCTAATAAAAATGTTCAAGAATTTAAAATTAATCGTAATAATTTAGGTGAAACAATTGTAATACTAAAAATATAATGAAAATTATATTTTTTTATTGTGATAATAAATTCTTTATGATAATATTTTTATAGGTGGTTAAAATGACAAAATTAATATTTAAATACAGTCCAATGAATGCTGGTAAAACAAACAATATTATTCAAACAGCATACAATTATGAAGAAAATAATTTAAAAGTTATAATAATTAAATCTGTTAAAGATACTAAGGGAGATAATTCAATTGTTTCTAGAACAGGGTTAAATAGAAAAGTAGACATTTTACTTAAGGATAAAGAGTCATTACTAATAGAAAAGTATTATAAACTATATTATACTGCTAGAGTAATATTAGTTGATGAAGTTGAAATGCTTAATAAAAAGCAAATTGAAGAACTTTGGACAATTGCCCATTTAATTAAAATTCCAGTTATTACATTTGGTTTAAAGAGTAATTTTAAAGGAGAAATATTTTCTGATGGTATAGAAAAGTTATTTGCTCTTGCTGATATAATTGAAGAAGTGGGAAGTGCATCACTTTGTTCTTGTGGACAAAATGCTGTATTTAATTCACGTAAAGTAAATGGCAAATTTACTGATGTTGGTGAAAATATAATAATTGATGGAACCGATTCATTAGTAGAATATGTACCACTTTGTGGTGATTGTTTTTTAAAACATGTAAAACTTAAAGGAAACTGTGTAAAACAATTATCTGATTTAGTGGAAAAAATTTCTGAATTTTGATATGATATTTAAGAGTGGGAGACTGTTGAAGTATGAGTAAAAAAACAAAAAAAGAAAAAGCAAAATTAGGTAAGAAAGAATTTGTATTTAATTTAATTAGTATTATTATTTTAGGTATACTTGCAATTTATTTTGGATCTAGAGCAGTATATTTTGCTGTGGAAGAATACAAAGAAAGAGAAAATTATGATAAATCTTTAGCCCAGGCTATAATAAATTCTAATTCTATAGCTACTGAAGGAAATGGATTATATCAAGATGAAAATGGTTATTATTTTCATGGCGAAATTACAAATAATTACGTAACATTTAATAATATTAATTATAGAATTTTATCTATTAATAATGACAAAGAACTGACACTTATTTCAGACGATGTGGTAAGTAGTTTTATGTGGGGTAATGATTTTTCTTATGAAAATAGTAACATATATAATTGGTTAAATAAAACAGATATCCTAAATAGTGGAGTATTTTATGATTTAGTTCTAGAAGATAAATATTTAGTTAATCAGACTTATGAAATTTCTAAACTAAATGATAATAAATTAGAAGAAACAGATGATGCAGGAGAAACTTTAATTAATATTTTATCAGCAGATGAATATATAAAGTCTGGTGGCAAAGAAAGCTTTATAAATAATGAAAAATATTTTTGGATTTTAGGAACGGACTCAAATGAAAATAATTTATATGTAGATACAAGTGGTAATATTAAAGCTGATACAACTGGTGGTTCATACGGCGTAAAAGCTGTGATTACATTAAATAAAGATGTGGTTTTATTAAGAGGAAAAGGCGAGGTAGATAACCCTTATGTTATTCAAACAACAGAAGATACTTATATTAATGAGTATGTTAAATTAGGCGAAGACGTTTACAAAGTTTTTGAAGAAAATGATGGAATTTTAAAATTGGTACAAACAAATCCAATTATGCAAAATGATGAATTTTTAACGAAACCTTATGGAGTAGTTAATTCTAAGTTTAATTTATCAGAAAATGGTAATATAGCATCGTATTTAAATAATGAATATTTAAATAATTTATCATATAAGGAATCTTTAGTAGAATGTAGTTTTGAAGTTGGGTTAATTAATGATGATAATTCACATGCATATAGCGAAATATATAGTGATATTGTTACCGCTAAAATAGGATTATTAAATATTTTTGATTATAATAATACAAATTTATCGGATTATTATTATTTAAATTATACAGGTCATGTAAGTGATACAGCGTTTACAAAAACAGATTTAGGATATTTAAAGAAAACGCAAATTGATGAATCAAAAAATGTTGTGCCTGTAGTGTGTATTAATAAAGAAATAATTGCTGATGGAGTAGGATCTGATTATAGTCCTTACACAGTAGAATAGGAGAACAAATGAAGAAGTTAAAGTGGTACACATATCTAATTTTCGTATTTGATATTATAGCTATCGCAGGTCTAATAGCAATTAATATCCCTGCTTTTAAAGAATTTTGGATAACAAGTGCAATGAGTACTATGAGCCATAAATATTTTGCAAAGACATTTTATTCTGAGGAAACTATAAATTCTGTAATGGGTCAAAATTACATTGTAAGTAGTACTGAAGAAATAAAATTAGATGATATAGTATTTGGTGATACATCTGAAAAAACACATTATGAATCTGTTTATGAAGAAGAAATTTATACCAGAGATGAAGGCAATGATGTATATAAAATTATTGAATTAAACGAACCAAATTTTAAAGGTTTTTTAACAGTAATATATGATCCAGCTGATGTAGAACTTGCTATACCTCAAAACTTAGGTCAAAAAGGTGAAAGAGTTATTGATTTACTTAACAATAATGATGGACTTGTTGGTATAAATGGTGGAGGTTTTGAAGACCTTGATGGTTATGGAGATGGATCTACACCTTATGGGAGTATAATATATGAAGGAGAACTTATATATTCTTATCCAGGGGGATCGGGTGAACTTATTGGTTTTACAGAAGATCATAAATTATATTTAACAAGTGATTCTCCTGAAGTTGCAATAGCTAATGGTATGTATGAAGCAATAGAATTTGGTCCTAATTTAATTGTAAATGGTAAAGTAACTGAAATTGAAGGTAATGGTGGTTGGGGAGTTGCTCCTAGAACTATAATTGCTCAAAGAAAAGATGGAATAGTATTATTTTTAATTATAGACGGAAGACAACCTGGTTATAGTAATGGTGCAACTATGAATGAGGCAATAGAAATCCTTAATAGATATGGAGCTTATAATGCGGCTAATTTAGATGGCGGTGGTTCTACAACAATGGGAGTTAATGGTAAACTATATAACAAACCTTCTGCTGGAGTTTCTCAAGGCGGAAGATATGTTTCAAATGGATTTATTGTAACTAATAATAATGGTAAAGCAGTAAATTAATTATAGTAGAAAGTAGGTTACGCTATGAAAAAAAATATATTAACAAAAGGAAAACACAAGCAAAAGTCTAAACTTTTGCTTGTATGCATTTGTGTAGTAATATTTTTAGCCGTCGGAGTTATTTTTATAATTAAAAATGAAATGAATAATAAAGCAGAAACTAAAGAAAGAATAATATCAGAAATTAGTGAGTATTATAATGAGTATGTAATTACCAATAAAAAAACTGATTTATATAAAAAAACTGATGGTGACTTTATTAAGATAGGAAATTTAAATGTTGGATTTGAGCTAACTTTAAATTCTGTGGAAATTGATGAAAATACTATGTATTTTCCATTTACTATGGAAGGTGAAGAATATTTTATACCATATGAAAATTTGAATAAAATTGATGAATTAACTCTTTATAGCGATAGATACGATAACTATATACCTTTTAACGAAAATATAGTTACTGAAAATCTTAATTTATATTATAATGGAGAAATAATTATTTCTATTGATAAAACTGTTAGCTTACCAGTTTTAAGAAAAACTAATGAACTATCATATGTACGCTATGACAATAAAATTTATTCAGTAAAAAATAGTGAAGTTACAACTATTGAAAATAATAATAGTTTTGAAACCGTTACAAAAGATGTGCCAGTAATAGCTTATCACTTTGTGCATAAAGATGGTGATTACGGATGTAATCAAATTATATGTCACTCTGAATCTCAAATAAGAAGTCACTTTACTTATATAAAAGAAAATAATTTTGTAACACTTAATACAACAGAAATGCAGTGGTTTATTGACGGAGAAATAAATTTGCCTGAAAAAAGCGTGTTAATTACAGTTGATGATGGTTGGTATGCTGAAAATTTATATCCTATAGTTGATGAATTTGAAATAGATGTAACTCTTTTTTTAGTAACTAGTTGGTATGACAAAGAACAATTTTATAGTCCTTACATTGAATTTGCATCTCACGGACATGATTTACATGATGTAGGCGTATGCCCTGGAGGTCAAGGTGGCGCTATAAAATGTTTGGAATATAACGCACTTATAAATGATTTAAATACTAGTAGGGCAGAACTTGATAATACTACAGCATTTTGTTATCCATTTTATGAATATAATGATTATTCTATAAATACATTAAAAGATGCAGGGTTTACAACAGCTTATAGAGGTGGAATGATTAATGCCACTGTTGGAGTTGATAAATTTAAAATTCCAAGAATTACTTTAACTAATACTACTACAGTTAGTGAACTAGAAAATATTTTAAATTAAAAAGTGGCATTTTTGTCATTTTTTTTGTATAATAAAGAAAAGGAAGTGACCAATTATGAAAATAACAATGGAAGAATTAGTAAATTATGCAAAAGCATATGGTTTTATATTTCAAGGAAGTGAAATATATGGAGGACTTGCAAATTCTTGGGATTACGGACCGCTTGGAACTAATCTAAAAGAAAATATAAGAAATGCTTGGAAGAAAAAATTTATTATGGAAAATCCATACAACTATGGTCTTGATTCAGCAATCATTACTAATCCTAAAGTTTGGGTTGCATCTGGTCATGTAACAAGTTTTGCAGATCCATTAATAGACTGTAAAAAATGTAAATCTAGACATCGTGCAGATAAATTAGTAGAAGATTTTACCAAAGGGGTAGAAACTGGTGATGGCTGGGATAACGATAGATTAAAAAGCTTTATTTATGACAATAGTATAGCCTGTCCAAAATGTGGTTCATTAGATTATACTGACATAAGAAAATTTAATTTATTATTTGAAACTAGTATTGGTGTAACTGAAGGAAATAAAAATATTGCATATTTAAGAGGAGAAACTGCTCAAGGAATATTTTTAAATTTTAAAAATGTTGAAAGAAGTATGAGACTTAAAGTACCATTTGGAATATGTCAAACAGGTAAAGCTTTTAGAAATGAAATAACTCCAGGAAACTTTATATTTAGAACAAGAGAATTTGAACAAATGGAACTTGAATTTTTTTGTAAACCAGGAACTGATTTAGAGTGGTTTGGATATTGGAAAAATTATTGTATAGATTTTTTAAAAACTTTAGGGCTAAAAAAAGAAAATTTAAAAATGAGAGATCATGCAAAAGATGAATTATCATTTTATAGTAAAGCTACTACAGATATAGAATATAAATTCCCAATGGGATGGGGAGAACTTTGGGGTATTGCTGATCGTACTGATTATGATTTAGGTGTGCATATGGAGCATTCTGGAGAAGATTTAAGAGTATTAGATATAGAAACTGGTGAAAAATATTTACCATATGTTGTAGAACCTTCAGTAGGTCTTGACAGATTACTTTTAGCTATTTTAACTGATGCTTATGAAAAAGAAATTTTAGAAAATGGTGAAGAAAGAGAAGTTTTGAAAATTCATCCTTTCTTAGCTCCTTATAAAGTAAGTATTTTACCTTTGGTAAAAAAATTCCATAGTGAAAAAGCAAATGATATATATGCGGTGTTGTGTAAAAAATTTGTTTGTTCATATGATGAAGCAGGTTCTATTGGTAAAAGATATAGACGTAGTGATGCAGTTGGAACGCCATTTGCAATCACTATAGATGATGAAACAATTAATAATAATATAGTAACTGTACGTGAGCGTGACACTATGCAGCAAATCAAATTACATATTGATGAACTTGAAAAATATATTTCAAGCAAAATCGAAATTTAAAAAATACAATAAAAGAGTTGAAAGATTACTCTTTTTTTGATATTATTATATAGTAAGAATAGATAGGAGAATTATTTATGGCTCTAAAAGGATTAAAAAATTTATTTAAAGATACAGATGATGACAATTTAGTTGGAACAGAGGACGAATATTATAACATGAGTGAATCAGAAGCTATTAAAGAAGCTGATAAAACTGGTAATAAAATGATTTTGCTAGAACCAAGAGCATTTTCAGAAGCTCAACAAATTGCAGATCATTTAAAAAATAGAAACAGTGTTGTTGTTAATTTAAAAAGAGTAACATCCGATCAAGCTAAAAGAATTATTGATTTTTTAAGCGGCTGTATATATTCTATCGGTGGTTCAATGCAAAAAATAGGTGTTGGGATTTATATTTGTGCACCTAAAAATGTTAGTGTTCAAGGAAAAATTACTGAAGATGCAGAAAAAGGAAGTAAAAACAATACTTCAGATGAATTAAACTGGTAAAGTAAAGAGGTGTGTTTATGCAAAAGTTTACAACATCTTTTTCGGGATATTCCAAAAAAGAAGTTAATAAATTTTTAGATGATATTATTGTTGAATATGAAGAACTTTTGAATAAACTTAAAAGTAGTGATAAGAAGGTTCTTGAATTAGAAAACGAATTAATTAGATATAAAAATTTAGAAGGTTCTTTAAACAGAGCTATATTAATTGCTGAAGAGTCTACTAATAATATTCGTAAAGCAGCATTTGATGAATCTAAACTAATTTTAGAAGATGCTAAAAAGAATGCTTCTAGAATAGTTAATAATGCTTTAATAAGAGCAGATAGAATAGAAGAGGATTCAGAAAATTTAAGAAGAAAAGTATTTGTCTTTAAAAAGCGCTTTAGAAATATGGTAGAAGATCATCTAGATGAAATTGAAAAATTTGATGATAGAGTATAAAGTGACTATTGTCACTTTTTATTTAGTTATGTAAAGGAGTTAAAATGAAACAAAGAATTATAAGTGCTATAGTAGCACTTGCAATAATAATACCTGTGATTATTATTGGAGGAGATGTGCTTATAATAGCATTATCTTTAATAGCGATGCTCGCTTATAAAGAAATAACAGATATTAAATTAATTAAGAATAATATTCCAACGTTAGTAAAAGTAATCGGGGTATTTGTATATTTGCTTATAGTAATTAAAAATGTAATATCTTTACCTCTAATAGATGTTAATTATATTGAATTAGTAATAGCAACAATAGGTATATTGGTACCATCAATATTTTATAAAAATAATAAATATACATCTACAAATGCTTTATATTTTTTAGCGCTTATTATTTTTGTAGGATATTGTTTCAACGGATTAATGTCTGTTGGTCTAAATATAGAAATGCTTATTTATTTAATATTAATAAGTATACTAAGTGATACTTTTGCTATGTTTACTGGAATGCTGATTGGGAAACATAAACTATGTCCAGAAGTAAGTCCTAAAAAAACAATTGAAGGTTCAATTGGTGGATTAATTATTGGGGTTGTTGTGCCTTTAATAATATATAATTATTTAATAAATTCAGTGACAATTCCGGTAATTGTTGTTACAATAATACTTGCTATTACTTCGCAATTTGGTGATTTAATATTTAGCAAAATCAAAAGAGATAATGATATAAAGGACTTTTCAAATATAATGCCGGGGCATGGTGGTATACTTGATAGATTAGATAGTATACTATTTGTATCACTAGTTTATATGGTTATTTCAACGTTTATTTAGAAGGAGAATATATGTTATCAATTATAATATTAATATTAATTTTAGGATTAATTATCTTAATCCATGAATTAGGACACTTTTTATGGGCTAAAAAATTTGGGGTGCATATTTATGAATTTTCACTAGGAATGGGACCTATAATTTATTCGAAAAAAGGAAAAGATGGAATAGATTATAATATAAGGGCAATACCTATTGGTGGTTTTGTATCAATGGCAGGCGAAGTTTATGAAGATGACTCAGAACAAAAAATACCAAAAGATAAATTTATGTGTAATAAAAAATGGTATCAAAGAATAATTATTTTGGCTGCAGGGGTAGTTAACAATTTTATTTCTGCAATACTAATTTTATTTGTTATATCATTAATATGGGGTGGATCAACACTTTTACCAGTTATAAAGGAAGTTACTCCAGAAAAACCTGTTGCATTATCTGGTATGCAGGCAGGAGATACTATTAAAGAAATAAACGGTCACGAAATAGATACTTGGGATATAGCTCAAATAGTACTTCACATGAAAGATGATGATGGAATATATGAGTTTAAAGTAGAAAAAGAAAACGGGGACATTAAGACTTATGATGTGGAGCCCGAAATAGTAAAAGACGATAATGGAAATGAAACTAAATTATTTGGTATAAGTATCGAAGCGGAAACTACTGAGACGTTTATGGACTCAGTAAAATATGCTTTTAATAAATTTGGAACTATAGTTGAAAGTATGTGGCTAACTATATCAGGTTTATTTACTGGTAGTATTGGCTTAGATTCATTAGCAGGACCTATTGGAATGTATGAAGTAGTAGATGCTTCTGCTGCTATGGGATTATCTAACATAATATATTTAATAGCCTTTTTATCAATTAATGTAGGATTTTTAAATATACTTCCTTTCCCGGCATTTGATGGTGGAAGAATAATATTCTTAATAATTGAAAAAATTAAAGGAAGTCCAATAAACTCTAAAGTGGAAAATGTATTCCATATAGTAGGATTTGCACTTTTGATGCTGCTTACTATTTATATAGCTATACAAGATATTATAAGATTATTTTAAAACATTGCAAAAGCAATGTTTTTTCTTATAAAAAAAATAACTCACTATTTAAATGAGTTATCATAATATTTAATTGGTTTATCACAGTATTCGAAACGGTATACGTTTTCACCAGTTAATAATTCATATAAAGCTGCTGCTCTAACTTCGTAATGATATAAAGGAGAATCTTTATCTGTATGATGAGATATAAAAGCAACTTTTTTACTTTTATTCAAATATTTTCTTCCAGTAATGTTAAATCCTAAAACACGGTAATAATCATGCTTTACTGTTTTAGAGTCTTGTTTAGTAATTCCAAATATAATATGTATAAGCATTCTATTTAGTTTTGTATAAGTATAATTTTTAACTTTAATTCTTTCGATAAATTCAGGTAAATTTTTTGTTTCAAGAGCAGAACGTATTAATCTTCTTCTCATACCTGCATCCACATCCAAACAATTTACAAAATCTTTATTAGATAATATTTTCATTTTAATAATAGCAAATAATTTATCAAAATCAATAGTATTTATATATTTTTCTACTCCATCAGGTATATATTTTGCCACATCTTTGTTATTTAACAATTTATTTCTAATATTAGAGGCTGATACTATATCCGAATCTAAATTATTATCATGGAAATCATTAGTTCTTTTAATGGTATTAAAATCAATGTTAAAATTATTTTTTATAATGGCTTTTACATAACATATTCCTAAAATATCATTGGGGGTAAAAGAAAAATTTTCGTCTTCTAAAGCTTTAGAGATAGCTGCAGGATACGATATACCAGTTCTATGATACTTTTTCACCATTAAATCAAATTCGTTGTCTGTAAGCTGTCTTTTTGCTATTTTATATAATTTATCTTTATCATTGCATTCAGATCCAAAAACTATTACATCAATATTAGCGGAATCAAAACATCTTATAGCGGCCTCAGCAAAATTATCAGCGCTTTGAGTTCCATAAAATATATTATGATCTATTACTAAATCTATTCCGTGCTCTAAAGCAATTTTTGTTTTAGATTCTTTAGATAAAATAGAAACTTCTCCACGCTGCATAAAATAACCGTTTAACATTAAAACGATTACATGATCAGGATACATTTCTTTTACTTTTTCAATAAAATACTTATGTCCATTATGAAAAGGATTAAATTCACATATAATTCCAACGGCTTTAGGTTTCATAGTTATCACCATCTTTAATATAAAACAATTAATAAAATTTGTCAAATTTAAAGATATAAGTTATAATTATTTAAGGAGATTTATTATGATTATTGTAATTGTGGGACCAACAGGGGTTGGTAAAACTAAATTAAGTGAAAGTTTATCAGAAAAATATGATGCAGTTGTAGTCAATGCAGATGCAGTACAAGTATATAAAGAACTTAATATAGGTAGTGCTAAACCAAAGTTAGAAGAGATGAGTACAAAAAATCATTTCTTATTTGATATTAAAAGTATTTCTGAAGATTATAATGTAAAAGATTATCAAAAAGATTTAAGATATATATTAGATAAATACAAAAATAAAAATGTTATAATTGTTGGTGGAACTGGACTATATATAAGTGCTGCTTTATATGATTATCAATTTAGCGATGAAGAAACAATGAATTATTATGATGATTACACTAACGAAGAACTTTATAAACTTGCTTTAGAAAAAGATGAAAATATGGATATTCATTTAAATAATAGAATAAGACTTATTAGGTTTTTAAATAAGACAAATACTTCGAATAATGGCGATAAATTGTTATATGATGCAAAATTTATTGGACTTAAAACAAATAGAGATAATCTATATAACATTATTGATAATAGAGTGGATAACATGATAAAAGAAGGTCTTTTAAAAGAAGTTGAATCTTTAGAAGATATTTCTAGTAGAGTGCTAAATTCTGCTATAGGTTATAAAGAATTACTACTTTATTTTAATAATAAATTGTCTTTAGAAGAAGCAATTGAATTAATAAAGAAAAATAGTAGAAACTACGCAAAAAGACAATTTACTTGGTTTAATAATAAAATGAATGTTAATTGGTTTGATGTTGATTATAATGATTTTAATAATACTATAAATTCTGTTTGTAAATATATAGAAAAAGAAAGTAATTAATTGATATAATTCCTTTTTTTTGCTACAATATATTTATAAGGTAAGATATATGAAGAATATAAAAACTATATTTGCAAATATATTAAAAAAACTTAGAAAAATTACTTCTAGGTTTTTCAGTCTGCTAAAAGATAATAAAAATATGTCAGTATCTATTTTAATATTGATATTATTAGTAAGCGTAGGAATAATAATAACTTATTCATATTTTAGATCAAGTGCAAGTAATAATATATTTACAGGAAAAGCAGATTATTATGAAAATCCAGATTTGAGTATAAATTATATGATCGAAAATAGAAATGCAGATGGCTTAGGCAGTGATTCTTACACTGCTTACTGGGATTCTCCAAAGTCAGGTTATACTTATAATGCAGAATCTTCTTACTGCACAAATGGAGCAACATTTATAAGAAATGAAGTTGATGAAACATTTGATATAAGTGCAGCAGGAAAAACAAAATGTTATTTTTATTATGACGCAACAAGTGAAGCAGTAGTAAGTGATATAGTAGTAGAAATAAAAAAGAAAAAACTTGGAACAGATGAATATGAAAGTGCATATGAATATACTTTAGAAGGTTTAATAAATAATGGATATTATTATAATAGTGAACTTAGTACATGTTCTAGTGGAAGTATTACGTTTAATGAAGAAACAAATAAAATAGAAACTACTTCATTAAATGTCAATAATTGCACTGCATACTTTGACTGGGGGAAATTTGAATATGATTTTACTGGAACAGCACAATCGTTTATAGCAAAAGAAACTGGTAGTTATAAAATTGAAACTTGGGGAGCAAGTGGAGGTAATGACTCTACATATATTGGTGGTTTTGGAGCATATGCATCAGGAATTATCTATTTAGAAGTAAATACACCACTATATATTTATGTCGGATCTCAAGGAAATGAGTCACCGAGTACCTCGGGTGGCTATAATGGTGGCGGCGATAATATATTAAATCAATATGGATCTACAGGCGCTGGTTCGACTGATATTAGATTAGTATCAGGAGAGTGGAATAATTATGCTAGTTTAAATTCCAGGATAATGGTATCTGGAGCAGGTGGTGGAGCTGCAAATAGAGCTGCTGGATATGGGTCAGGAAATGGCGGATCAGGTGGCGGTTTAACTGGATATAACGGAAGTATAGTCAATTATACTAATAATTGGGGATTGGTGACAAATTATGGTGGCTCACAAACTTCAGGGGGGTATATGTATAAAGCTGCTGGTACAGAAGTAAAAGTTTATAATATTTTGTCTGGGGAATTTGGGTATAGTGCTTTAGTATACAATACTGATAATTATAGAATGAATCAAGCTGGTGGAGGATCAGGTTATTATGGCGGAGCAACTGGCGCTCATTCTGGAGGTGGCGGAGGTTCATCATTTATATCAGG
>CAYJFC010000014.1:0-31616 GCA_964369625.1 uncultured Muribaculaceae bacterium | reverse complement strand
ATGTTATTACATTTTAGAAATAAAGATAAATTTTATAAATTTAAGAATGCAGATTTAAGAAATTATGTTCTATTTAAAGAAATATTAGTTGCTTTCGTTAATAATTATGGAATAACTGAATTTTCATTAAGGGATGTTGATAAATATTTATGGTTGGCTGGTAAAAAATATTTTTTAAAATATTATAAGAAAAAATCAAGCATTTAAAAAATGGCGATATTCATCTTCATAAAACTATGTTATAACAAATAAAAATAAAATTATAGGATATTAATGGGGAAAAGCGAAATACAAGAAAATAAATTAAGAAAATCTTAATAAGCAATTTATTAAGATTTTTTTGTTATAATAATATCGCATGGAGGAAACATATGAGTAAAGTGTTAGTTGTGGATGATGATAAGGAAATAGTTAAAGCTATTGAAATTTATTTAAAGAAGGAAAATTATGAAATTTTTACAGCTTATGATGGAGTAGATGCATTAAAAGTTTTAAGTAATGAAAAAATAGATTTAGTTATACTTGATATAATGATGCCAAACTTAGATGGGCTAAGTACTGTTAGTGAAATTAGAAAAAATCTAAATATTCCTGTTATTATGTTATCTGCTAAAAGTGAAGATTATGATAAAATTGAAGGTCTTAATGTAGGAGCTGATGATTATATTACTAAACCATTTAACCCAATGGAACTAATTGCAAGAGTAAACTCACAACTTAGAAGGTATAACAACTTTTATAAAAAAAATAATACTGACAATATGTTTCGAACTGGAGATTTAGTTATAAATGATTTAACTAAGAAAGTTAGTGTACTAGATAAAAATGTTAAGCTTACTCCAACTGAATATAATATACTTTTATTTTTACTTAAGAATAAAGGGAAAGTTTATTCTATGGAAGATATATATAATGAAGTATGTGCTAGTGAAAGTTATGATGTTTCAAATATTATTGCAGTTCATATAAGACATATTAGAGAAAAAATAGAAATTAATCCTAAGGAACCTAGGTATTTAAAAATTATTTGGGGTGTAGGCTATAAGGTAGAAGATATAAAGGAGAATAATTATGAAAATTAAAAATACAAAATGGATAGTTTTAAAATGGATAGCTTATATCACTTTGCCTTTTATAATTGTTTTTGGTTTAATAAATATTTTTGTAATAAACGAAGTTGATAATAATACTACTAATTCTTATGAAGCTGATAGTTATTATGAGTCTGAATTTTTTTTCGATAAAATGAATACCGAACTTGTTAATATGATTATTCACTCGCATGATGAGGCTATTCATTATTATGAACCCTATGAATTTGTTCAGATAAATGGAGAAGAATATGGGGTAATTAATCATTTTTATGAAGTTAATGAATCTTTTGATTTTGCTTATGTGGATCATGAGAGTAAAATAATTTATGCTAATAGAGATTCTATTGATACTAAGAATATAAATGAAAGTTTTGTTGATGGAAAATATTATTATAAAAAAATTGATAATGATGTGGAATCAACTATTGGTAGTAATTTTTATTTTTATGGTAGAGATTTAGAAAATATTGATATTTATTTTTCCTTAGATGAAGTAAATTATACTTCACAATATTTTTGGAACAATATCTGGTATGACATAGTTGGAAATTTCTTTGATATAGCGATTATAAATATCGTAATTTCAGTACTCTTAATTATATTCTTACTTGTATCTATGTTTATTGGAATTGGTAAATCTAAAGATAGTAATAAAATTAAAACTAATTTAGTTGATAAATTACCACTTGAAGTACTTGGACTTATTTCACTTATAAGTTTATATTTTGTAGCAATTAGCAACGATTATTATAATATATATATGTATATTTATAATTTAGAAGTTATTTTTATAGCGATTCCAATTTATGTAATTATTATAATTGTGCTTGCTTCAGTAGTTAGAAGAATAAAAAGTGGAAGTTTTTTCACAAATACTTTAGTTTATAGATTTGCCAAATTAGTTATTAAATTTTTTAATACAATATCAGATAATGTATATATCGCTATTATATTATTTTGCTTAGCATTTGTTAACTTTTTAATACTGGCGGTTGGATTTAATTTTTTCTTATTTTTAATTTATGTATTTATTTGGTTTGTTATAGGCAAGTTTATTTATAAAAGATATAATATGATAATGAAGATTAGAAATTTGATTTCTGATGTATATGAGAATAAAGAATATAAAATTAATGAAAATGATTATTTAGATGATTATTTAGAAGTAGTAGAAAAATTAGATAAGATTTCTAGTGGATTTAACGATGCTCTTGAGTCTAAGTTAGTAAGTGAAAGAATGAAAAGTGAGCTTATTACTAATGTTTCGCATGATATAAAAACACCGCTTACTTCAATAATAAATTATGTTGATTTGCTTAAAAAAGAAAAAATAAAAGATAAAAAAGTTTTAGAATATATTGATGTACTTAGTAGTAAGGCAGATAGACTTAAAAAACTTACTGAGGATTTAGTAGAACTTTCAAAAGCTAGTTCTGGGAATTTGAAAATTGATTTAAGTAAACTTAATTTATATGAACTTATAAATCAGTTAAATGGGGAATATAGTGAAAAGTTTGGTAAATCTGGTTTAGATGTAGATTTTAATTTTAAGAATAAGAATTTATTTATTAAAGCTGATACAAAATATATTTATAGAGTATTTGATAATTTATATAGTAATGCACTTAAATATTCGATGAAAAATACAAGAGTATATATTGATGCTTTTGAAAAAAATGATAACGTTGTTATTGAAATTAAAAATATTTCAAAAGATAAACTAAATATTAGTAAAGAAGAACTTATGCAAAGATTTGTTAGGGGAGAGGCTTCTAGAAATAGTGAAGGTAGTGGACTTGGTTTATCTATTGTAGAAAATTTAGTTGGTCTGCAAGATGGTATTTTTGATATAACTATTGATGGAGATTTATTTAAAGTAAGTATAATTTTTAGAAAGTGGTAATGTATGAAAAATAGAAAACTAAATTTTTGTTTAATGAGTTTATTAATTGTTACTCAGCTTGGTTTAGTTTTTATAATTACCGGAGAAAATAATTTATTTGCATCTAATATTGATTATATAATTCAGCATTCTGTTTTTCCAGATTATTTAAGAGATTTATTTTATGAAACTGGAGATTTGTTTCCTGACTTTATGCCTCATTTAGGCGCTGGTCAAAATATTTATAATATATCTTATTATGGACTTTATAACCCAGTGATATTACTTAGTTATTTATTTCCTTTTGTAAATATGATTAATTATTTAATTATTGTTTTAATTTTATCAGCGATAGTAAGTGCAATTTTATTATATAAATTTTTTCTTAAACATAATTTTTCTGAAGTTTCATCTTTTGTAGGAACTGTACTTTTTATTACAGCTTCTCCAATTTTATTTCATAGCCATAGACATTTAATGTTTATAAACTATATGCCTTTTTTAATAATAGGTTTATATGCTATAGATAACTATATTAAGAATAAAAGATGTGGACTTTTAATATTTAGTTTAGTAATGATTATATACTCTAGCTTTTACTTTAGCGTTGGAGCATTTGCTACCTTATTTGTTTATTTAATTTATAGATATTATGATAATAATAAATTTAATTTAAAAGAAAATATTTTCTACTTTTTAAAAGCAAGTGTACCATTTTTTGTAAGTATATTAATTGGAGCATTAATACTAATACCAACATTTGAAGTTATACTTCTCGGCAGAGATGGATCAGGAAGTAATGTGAATATTATAGATTTATTTATACCTAGTAATGGACTATTATATGACTCGTATTCTATGGGGTTATCGGTATTTACTTTGATATCTTTAGTATATGCGATATTTAAATTTAAGTTTAAAGATAAAATGTTATCACTTTTTATTTTGTTTATTTCGTTTATTCCAGTTTTTAGTTTTATACTTAATGGTTTTTTGTATATTGATTATAAATCACTTATTCCTTTTATTCCTCTTGGAATATTTGTTACTGTTAAATTTTTGGAAGATGTATTTAAATTTAAAATATTGAAAATTATTTTTTGTATAATAATAACAATTTCATCTTTATTTATTGCAGTTAGTGTTAATAAACAAGATAGTTTTGTAGATAAAGAAAGTTATATTAAGAATTCTGAGTCTTTAGAAAAAGTATATGAATTTTTGAAGGGTTATGATGATAACTATTATAAAGTTAATTATTTATTTAATAATGAAAAGCTTGTTAATGTGTCAGATGGAATGTATAGATCTACTATATATTCTTCAACTCAAAACTTAAATTATAAGAACTTTTATTATAAAACACTAGAGAATAATAACCCATATAGAAACGAATTTATGATTTCTTCAAATAGTAATTTATTATCACAAATTTATTTAGGAGAAAAATATATTGTTACTGAAAATATTTTAAGTGATAATTATAAATTTATTACTAATATTGATGGATTAAATATATATGAAAATATATATGCGTTATCACTTGGTTATGTTAGTAACAATTATATTAATTTCGGTGATTATAATAATTTAAAAGTTCACAATAAATCAATTAATTTATTAGGAAATGTTATTTCTAATAAGAGTAGTAATGTAGAGTTAAAATATTTGGAAGAAGTTTCTTATGAAATAATAAGTACTAATAATGCTGAAATTAATGAGGATAATGATGGTTATAACATTTTAGCTAATTCTGGTAATAATATAGAAATTAGTGTGGATAGTGATTCTTATGTTTTAATTACTTTTGAAGCTCAGCCCAAGAATAAAGACTTTAGTATAAATGTTAATAATATATCTAATAAGCTTACTAATAAAAATTGGAAGTATTATAATCATAATGAAGTATTTAGTTATGTAACTAATGCTAAAGAGAATTTGAATTTTGAATTTTCAAATGGAAATTATTTAATAAGTGATTTTAAAATTTATGAAATTACTGATGAATATTTAATTAATGATGTAACTGATTTTAATGTAGATATGAATAAAACTAAAGGTGATTATATTTATGGTGATGTAAATGTTTTGGAAGATGGAATGTTTGTTTTAAATATACCATTTGATGAAAATTTTAATATTGAAGTTGACGGTGAAAAAATTAATTATGAAAAAGTAAATGAATCTTTTATTGGTTTTGATATAAAAGAAGGTTATTATGAAATAAAAATAGAATATAAAAATAATCTAAAAGATATATCTTTATTAATTAGTGTAAGTACTATTATATCTTTGGTGATTATTAAAATAATAAAAAGGAGAAGTACATGAAAAAATTATTATCTGTTGTTGTTAGTTGTTACAATGAAGAAGAAGCTATACCACATTTTTATGAAGAAATAAATAAAATTAGTAATGAGATGAAAAAAGATTTAGATTTTGAATTTTTGTTTATTAATGATGGGTCTAGTGATAAAACTTTAGATATTTTAAAAAAGTATGCGAAGAAAGATAAAAGAGTTAAGTTTATATCTTTTTCAAGAAATTTTGGCAAAGAAGCTGCTATGTATGCTGGACTTGAAAATTCTAAGGGAGACTATATTACTCTTATGGATGCTGACTTGCAAGATCCTCCGTATTTACTTAAGGAAATGTATAATAGTATTATTTTGGATGGTTATGACTGCGTAGCTACTAGAAGCGTTAGTAGAAATGGATATAGTTTTTTTAGAAAAACTTTTACAAAAATGTATTATAATTTAATTAATAAAATTTCTAAAACTAAAGTTGTAGATGGTGCTAGAGATTTTAGATTAATGACAAGGCAAATGGTAAATTCCATATTGGAACTTAAAGAATATAATAGATATTCAAAAGGGTTATTTTCTTGGGTAGGTTATAAAACTAAGTGGATTACATTTGAAAATGCTGAGAGAGTTGCTGGCACTACTAAATGGAACTTTTGGAAGCTTTTTAGTTATTCTCTTGAAAGTATTACTAACTTTTCTACTATGCCACTTGCTTTAGCCTCATTTTTTGGGATTGTAATATTTTTAATTTCTTTTATTGCACTTATATTTATTTTTGGCAGAGCATTTTTATTTGGAGACCCAGTAAGTGGTTGGCCTTCAACTATGTGTATAATTTTATTTATTGGAGGAGTGCAGCTTCTTACTATTGGTATACTTGGTCAATATATGGCAAAACTCTTCTTAGAAGTAAAACAAAGACCCATCTATATTACTAAAGAAACTGAAAACGATAGGTAGTAATAATAAATAATTCTTATATAATATAAATTTATAAGTTCGTGGTATAAGTTTGCCCCCTGAAGAGGATAACGAAAGTTATCCTCGTTTTTTTTGCCTTTATTTATAAGCCTTTCTAGGGTTTTGTATATTTTTAATACTACTTTACATACCCAACTAACTACCCAAAATGTATTTTTGGTAAAAGTTTAAGTAAGTTTATTAATTGTATCAACAATATCATTTAGTTTATTTTTGTACATATGAGAATATGTGTTTAATGTTTCATCAATTTTAGTGTGACCTAAATATTTAGCAACTATAGTTATGTTTGCATTATTATTTATTAATAGTGAAGCACAGCTATGTCTAAAATCGTGAATTCTAATTTGTTTTATATTTGCTCTTTTACAAAGAGAATTTTTATGTGTTCTAATCTTTGAATTAGTAATAGGGTCTATATTACCAAATACAAACCATTTATCAGTAAAATCATAATTTTTAGAATCTTCTTTATATAAAGTTTTTAAATCTTTTAACAATATATCTGGTATAGGTAAAGTTCTAACGCTTGATTTAGTTTTAGGTGTTGTAATGAAATATGATTTTGAACTTTCATTTTCTAATGTAACAACATTTTTGTTAACTCTAAGCATTTTATCATCAAAGTTAATATCTTCCCAAGTAAGACCTCTAGCTTCGCCTTTTCTAAGTCCACAATAATATAAAGTTTCAAATAAACATCTATATTTTAAATCATTTTCAAAACTTATTAATTTCAAAAACTCATCAATAGTATAAAAATCCATTTCTTTTTTTATTTCATTTGGATTTACAAAATTTTGAATTTTATTATAAAAATTTCTAAAATCAAAGTTATACATTTTGCTTCCCCAGTTAAGGACAATTTTAATAAACTTTTGAATATCATTTTTATAAATTATAGATATATTAATTTTAGAAATTTCCTTTCTCCATAATTCATAATGATTAACATTCAAATCTTTGAGTTTTATATTATCAAGCATTTGCATAAATTTAATTCTATCTTTATATGTCTTCATAGTCGTTACTTTTACTTTATCTTCTTGATAAATATAGTATGCCTCATATAATTCTTTAAAAGTCATATTTTTATTTTCGCTAATATAACCTGAATTAGCAATAAATTCTCTTTCTGCAATAAGAGCTTCTTTTTTTGTTTTAAATGCTTTGGAAACATATTTTTTTCTATTTCCATCTAAAGATTTTACCCAAGTATAAAATACCCATTTACGACCATCTTTAGTCCATTTATATTCTTCTAATAGTCTTGTAGCCATTTATAATACCTCCTTTGCTTACAAAACTATCACGCACTCTTATTTATATATTAACATAATATTTATATAAAGAGTGCATGATAATTAAATTATCTTTCCATATCGTTATCTTTATTATTTGATTTAGGTTTATAATAGTCATAATTAATAGAATTAGCTAAATCATTATAATCTTCTATTTCATTTTTTTTATCAATTCGTAATGCTTTGCAAAGTGCTTTTCCAATATTAAAGATTACATATTTTAACTTACTAATAGTTCTTTTTAAATCTTTAATATTACTTTCTAATATATTTATCAGTCCATTTAGATTATTAATCTTTTCCTTTTGTTCTTTAATAGTAGAAGATAACTTTTTTATCTTTTCATTTCTAATAACAAGTTCTTTATTATTTTTAAAACTATTATTTTCTAAAGTTAATTTTTCAATTACATTATCTTTTTCAGTTAGTTCATCTTTTTGAATAGTATTGAAAATTTTAATTTCTTTGGTATAAGTTATTATTTTATCAACATCTTTAGAAGAGTAGTGATTTAATACTTTTTTAGGTGTTAATAATTCTTCTTCATTATTATTAATTTCTGAGATTGTATTTTTTTTATTGTTGATATCTTTTATTAATCTTTCTTTTTCTTTAAATAAATTATCTAGTTCTGCTTTAGTTTCTTCAACTTGATATTCTAATTTAGTTTTATGTTCTTTATTACTTCCAACTTTACCTCTATCAAGATTAAAACCTTTTTCAGTTATAAATTTATTAAAATCGTCTTGCATTTTAGCATAAGATAATTTACCACCTTTATTTTTCCAAAATTGATCATTATTTAAAAAATTACCTTTAATACTCTCATATATTATTTTATTATTATCATCTCTTAATAAGACTCTATTACTATCATATTTTTTTCTTTTAACTTCATCTACAACTGGTATAAAATAAGCTTGTAAATGGGGTGTATCTTCATCAAAATGTACTTCTGCTAAGATTATATTATTCTTACCAACATATCCTTCTAAAAACTCCATACAAGAGTCAAAATAGTATTTAACTGAAGTAGGTATATCTTCTTGTTTTTCTATAATAGGTACTTTAACATATTGTCCTTTTTTATCTCCAGTTTGATAAACTCTATCAGTAGTTTTAAATTCCATTCCTAAACTTTCAAAAAATTCATTACCACTTGTAAATGTAATACCATTTAATACATTAGTATTTTTCTTATTTAGATATTCTATATTTTCATTTCTAAGTTTTTGTTTAACTGCTTGATATAAATTTTTATTATTATAGTTAATATAACTAATATTAAAATCTAATCTATCTTTATCATAATTACCAGTGCCTTTTCTTATTTTCATTTCAGCACCTATATTATATAAGTCTTTTTGTTTATATTTAGTTTCTACTCTTACTACTTGTTTTCCGTCATACATTGTTCATTCCTTTCATTAAAGAGGTCAATAATGACCTATACCTATCTCACTAGGGCATAGCCCAAATCGTTCGTTAAGGATATTCCTTAAAAACCTAATAAATTAATTATCGCCACTTTCATTACTTCGTAACAAAACGTGCCACATTAATTTATTCATGAAACACTTCATTATATTCGCAAGTATAAGTGCGACTATCTGAAGTCTTTCTTTTTGTAATAACAGCACCTTCATTTTTTAAAGTTTCTAAATTAGCATTTAAAAGTTTACCAAACTGACTAGGAGTTATTAAAATATTAAGTTTACTTACAATATCTGAGCAAGTAAACTCAAATGATTTATGAATTATTGCAAACTTCAAAAAATGCACTAATTCAAAAGGTAATTCGTTAGAATCTTCGTTTACGAGTTCCATTATTAAATTTTCATTTCTTTTAAGTGGAATTTCGAAACTAGGATAATCACGGCTTGTATAATTTAATACAAAATTATTTTTATATCTTTTATCTTCAGTTAATGTGAATATTCCATCAACTGATCCATCTATTGCTGTACTTCCTAAAGTTGTATTATTTTTATTAGTATGATGAATAAGTAAAAATGTAACATCATACTTAATTGTTAACTCTCTAAAGATAGGGAGTAGTTTAGTACTAATTTCTTGATAATCATTAATATTTAGACCTCTTGCTAAATCGTTATTACATAACATATCAACAATTACAAGTCTTCCATTATAAGTGTTTACAAAGTCACTTATTAACACTTTTAAATCAATTATATTAATTTTTGATTTATCGTCTTCTATAATTAAATTATCATCTTTAAAATCTAAGTTCATTACTTGCACACGACTAGCTAATTGATTTCTATCCATTTCTGTGCTAATATATAAAACAGGAGAAGACATTGTTTTATATCCTAAAAACATAGCATTAGTTGCAACAGAGTGAGAAAGCTGTATGCCAAATAACGACTTTCCCACTTTAGGTCTAGCGACTAAACTATAAATTCCACGAGATTTCATTAGATTGTCTATAATGAAATCTCTTTTTTTATACTCTTTTTGTATCTGATTTATTGTCTGCATAATCAATCCTTTCTATTTATTTGCTCTTGACTCTAAATAAGGAATATCTAAATCTAAATAAGCAACAACTTCTTTCATAGGTAATAAGTGGTTGTGTAGTTTATATCCTTTTTTGATAACACTTTCTTTAACTTCTTTTTTAATTTTTAAAGCTGAGTTTCTTCCTACTTGTGCTAAAGTCATTAGATCTGTTAAATCACAATAGGGTTTAGAAATTAAAATTAAAGTTTCGCTTGCTGTCATATGTTCACCTCACTTTCGTTTTGGAAACAACTTTCCATAAAATGAATATACCACCAATTTAATAAATTGTCAACTAGTTTCCAAAAAATATTTACAAATTTATTTTTATGTGATAAGATTTATATGAAAGCAGGAGTGATTTATAAATGTTTAAGAAAGAAAAATCTCTTGGAGAAAGAATAAAAGAGGCAAGAAAAAAGAATAATATATCAGCTAGAAAATTAGCAGAACTATGTGAAGTTAGTCATACTGAAATAAATAACATTGAAAAAGGTGCTAGATGTAAACCAGCACTTTTAACATTAAAAGGATTTGAAAAATATTTAGGAATACCATTTGTAGAAACTGCAAAAGAAGTGGGTTATTCAAATGAAACAATTAAATATGGTGAAGAAAGTATTATTGTATCTTATGAAATGTATGATAAAGTAGTAGCAAATTACAAAGATGAAATAGAACATTTGAAAAATACTATTCATCAAAAAAGATTATTAGGTAGATCTATAAAAGAAAGCATTGATAACATTTTAAAAGACTTTGATAATGAAGATGATAATTATAAAAAAGATATAGATACTTTATATAAGTGTTTAGAATATTTAGATAATGAATATGTTTCATTTAAAAATGAAGAATAAAATTGACACGATGACACGTTATATGGGATACCATAATATGATGTCATCATGTCATTGAAAATTATTTATAACTTAAAATTTCGGGGATTTTATAAGGGAATTTAATAAATTATTGTATATAATTCACTTCTTGATGTTATTATTATTTGTAAAAATAATGATATATGATATTATATACATGTATCATTTAATTATTAATAAACACACTTGAATTTTTGTGTATAATGTTAAAATTAATTAAGGTATATAAATCTAATTCGTAGTATATAGTAAAAGGAAAAAATTGTATAATTAATTTAAAATTAACTAATGATAAACTAAAAATTGACAATAGAATAACATTGTGGTAGAATATGCCCTAAAAAAGGGGAATATTATGTACAAAGAAAAAACAATAATTTGTCCATCGGTGGATTTATTAGTTAAAGAAGGAGTTAATTATATAAATAACAATGGAAGAAGAGTATGTACTCATGCAGGGGACGCAATACAAACAAATAATACAACATATGTATTAACTGAATGTCGTAATAGATTACATACGTTAAGGTCCGAAAAAGCAATTAAATATTTTGCAAGGGAACTCTTATCTTATTTTTCAGGTTCGTTAGATATACACAGTGAATATGGCTTAGCCAAAGCATCGAAATTTTGGGAAAAAATATGTGATGAAAATAATTGTATAAATTCAAATTATGGTTATTATGTATTTCATCAAAAAACACAGGAAGAAAAAACGCAATTAGATTGGGTTAGAGAACAATTTATTAAAAATATGGATACAAGAAAAGCTTTAATAAATATAAACAATATATACCATAAAAATAATACAAAGGATTTCCCATGTACAATAGGTATGTTATTTAGCTTAGAGGGTAATGTATTAAATTGTGATGTTCAGAGTAGAAGTACTGATGTAATAACAGGCTTACCGTATGACATGGGATTCTTCAGTGTTATAGATGAGCTGCTCGCGTCTTTATTGACAGAAGATTTAAATACTGAAATTATACCTGGATATGTAGCCATGCATGCTAATTATACACAAATTTATGACAGAACAAAAGATATAGCAAAACAAATTTTAATGTCGGAAGAAGATGTTTTAAATCAGCAAATGCCAAAAATTTGTTCTGGTACTGATGTATTAAATGATATATATAATTTAGGAAAAGGTAAACCTAGAACAAGGTTTATGGAATGGAGTGTAAAAAATGGAAAATAAAATAGTTGTATGTTCAAAAAATGCAGCAAAAAACAAAGCTGTAGAAGAAGTTGTGAAAAGATTTTTTTCTAATTATAATATAGAATCTTTAGAAACTGATTCAGGAGTATCTGAAACTCCTATTGGAGATGATGAGGGAATTAAAGGTTGTGTTAATAGAATAGAAGATGCAAAATCACAATCAAGCAGTGCAAATTTATATATCGCGATGGAGGGAATTTTAACAAAATCAACAGTGGGAACATTTTTATGTGGTTGGACAGTTGTGTATAATAATGACTCAAATGAATATTATTATGGTTGTAGTGCTAAAATTAAAATTCCTGATGAAATTATAAATAATTTAACGAAAGAGCAAAGATTATCTGATGTAGTAGCAGAATATATGGGAAGTACAGAAAAAGAAGTTAGTGTATTCGGGACTAATGGTATGCTAACACACGGGTCATATACAAGAACAGATGAATTTATTGATTCAGTATTATGTGCATTATCAAGTAAATATAAAGAAATAAATTAAAAAATTATATTTTGGGGGGTTAAAATGAAAAAAGAAATTATATCGATATCAGGTACTTCTGGAAGTGGAAAAAGTTATTTTGTAAATAAAATATTAGAAACTTATCCATATATTTCAGAAATTGCAGGAATAACAACAAGAGCAAAGAGACCAGGAGAAATAGATGGTCAATCAAGTTATTATTTATCGAAAGATGAATTTGAAATTTTAAATAAAAAAAATGAATTACTATTAGTAAAAGAAATTTTTGACAATCAATATGCTTGGTACAAAAAAGATTTAATTAATAATGAACAATTAAGAATTATGAATATCTCCTATACGAGTATTTCATCTTTACAATTAGATAATATTAAATTATGTTCCGTATTTATAAGACCGAATTCCGAGAAAAGATTAGTAGAATTTTTGTCTGAAAGAAATGCTCCAGAATCTGAATTTAAAAAGAGATTAAATGATTTTTATAATAGTGAAAATTTCTTGATGCAAAATGCTGGCATTTTTGATTATATTGTAAATAATGATTATACAGAAAGATCATTATCAAATATTATAAATATTATAGGAAATCACTCATATAATGTAAACGAAGATTATCAATTACAAAGAAAAATTTAATTTTCAACTACCCATTCAACTACCAAAAGAGTAAATCAATAAGAATATAATTAAACTTTATTAAATGTAGTTAAATGATTATGCCCTTTATTTAAGGGCTTTTTATATAATATAAATTTAAGAGTGCGTGATATAAGTTTGCCCCCTGAAGGAGAGTTAGTAATAGTTCTCCTTTTTTTATTAAAGTAATATGGTATAATAAATTTAAGATATACTAGAAAGAGGTTTTGATATGAATGAATATTATAAAAATGAAGTTAAAGATATTTTTAAAAAATTAAATACTAGTGAAACTGGATTAAAAGAGTCAGAAATCAAAACAAGATTAAATAAATATGGAAAAAATAAATTAGAAGAAAAAAAGAAAAAAAGTAAATTCATTAAATTTTTAGAACAATTTAAAAATTTAATGGTTTTAATATTAATTGGAGCTGCAATATTAAGTTTTATTATAGCACTCGAAGAAGGCGAATCATTTACTGAGTGTTATATAATAATAACTATTATATTTTTAAATGCAATACTAGGTTATATTCAAGAAAGTAAAGCTGATGCTGCGATTGAAAAATTACAAAAAATGTCTTCTACTCATGTTAAAGTAAGACGTAATAAAGAAGTAAAATTAGTTGATGTTTTAAATTTAGTTCCTGGTGATATTTTAGTATTAGAAGCAGGTGATTATATTCCTGCTGATGCAAGACTATTTTATGTATCTTCTTTAAAAGTAGAAGAAGCTTCATTAACTGGAGAATCAGGTTCAGTTACTAAAAATATTGATGTAATTAAAGAAAATGTAGTTATAAATGATCGTAAAAATATGATTTATTCAGGTAGTAGTGTAGTATATGGAAAATGTGAAGCTGTTATCATTGGAACAGCTATGGATACAGAACTTGGTAAAATTGCAAAATCTCTTGCAGATGAAAAAAATGTAAAAACTCCACTTCAAAAAAAGATAGATAATATAAGTAAAGTTCTTACTATTATAATTGGTATAGTTATTGCAATTATGGTTATAGTAGGTATTATAAATGGTATGGATTTACTTAGCGTATTTGTAATAGCAATAAGTTTAGCAGTTGCAGCAATACCTGAAGGGCTTCCAACAGTTATCACTATTATATTATCACTTGGTATGACTAAACTTGCTAAGAAAAAAGCAGTAGTTAGGCAAATATCTTCAGTTGAAACTTTAGGTAGTACTGAAGTTATTTGTTCTGATAAAACAGGTACTATAACTAAAAATGAAATGACTGTTAGAAAATTTTATTTAAATAATGAAATTACTGATAATACTACAAATGAAAAAATGATTCAAATAATGATGTTATGTAATGATGTTAATAAAGACGGAAATAAATTTATTGGTGATGCTACTGAAATAGCTTTATATAAATATGTATTAGATAATAGTAAAGTAAAATTTAATAAAAAAAGAATTTATGAATTTCCTTTTGATTCAGATAGAAAACTAATGAGTGTTATTACTAATGATAATCAAGATAATTTAGTGCTGACTAAAGGTAGTTTAACTAGTATGCTTGAAATATGTAACAAAATTTTAATTGGGGATAAAGTTAAGTCATTAACTCAAAAATATAAAAATGATATTTTTGAAAAAGAAAAATTAATGTCTGATGAAGCGCTTAGAATACTAGCGTTTGGTTATAAAAATATTAAACAAAAAAAGGAATATAATATAAAAGAAACAGAAAGTGATTTAATATTTGTTGGATTAGTTGGAATGATTGATCCCCCAAGGGGAAGTGTAAAAAAATCAATTGAAAAATGTTTATTAGCTGGTATTAGACCTATAATGATAACAGGTGATAGTATTAATACAGCTAAGGCAATTGCTAAAGAAGTAGGAATTTATAAAGATGGTGATTTAGCAATTGAAGGTGTTGAACTTGAAAATATAAGTGATGAAGAGTTAAAGAAAAATGTACATAAATATAGTGTATATGCTAGAGTTACTCCAGAACACAAATTACGTATTGTTAAAGCGTGGAAAGCTAATAATAAAATAGTTTCTATGACAGGTGATGGTGTAAATGATGCTCCGGCTTTAAAAACATCAGATGTAGGTGTAGGAATGGGTATTGCTGGTACTGAAGTATCTAAAAATGTTTCAGATATAGTTTTATTAGATGATTCATTTAATACTATAGTAATAGCAGTCGAAGAAGGAAGAAACATATTTGAAAATATAAGAAAAGCTGTATGTTATTTATTAACTGCTAATATAGCAGAAATAATTATAGTATTTATAGCAACTATGTTTAGTGCTACAATATTTGGTCCAATTCATTTATTATATATTAATTTAGTAACAGATTCATTACCTGCGATTGCTTTATCTTTTGAAAAAAATGATAAAGATATCATGAAAAGAAAACCAAGAAAAAATAAGTCTAGTTTATTTACTTCATTCTTAACATCTAGAATAGTAATATCAGCAGTATTAAAAAGTATTGCAGTTCTTATATTATATTTTACATCACTACACTTATTTGGGGCTTTAACAGCTACTACAATAGCATTCTTAGGTCTTATTATGATGGAAATGACTTTTGCTCTAACAAGTAGAAATTTATATGATCATATATTTAATAAAGAATTTTTTAGTAACAAAATTATGAATTTTACAATGATTTTATTAATAGTTTTACAACTTATAATATTTTTGACTCCAGCAAAAAATTTATTTGATATAAGTAGTTTAACGTTGTTACAATTTATATATGTACTTATATATGTTTTTACAATATTTATTATAAATGAAGCGTTAAAACCAATACTGATAAAAATATTTAAAGATGAATAGGAGAAATGCAATATGTATAATTTAAATTTAAATACTAATGAAGTAGTAGAATTTATTAAAGATGATGTTGCAGTTAATTATAATAATGAAAAAAAGATTATGAGTATAGTAATAACAAATCAAAGAATATTATTTTTAGATTATTATAATGAAGCAGAAGAATTTTTGCGTCTTGCAACAGGTGTAAGTTATATTAAAGCAAAAGAAGTATATTATAGTGCTTTATTAAAAAATATTTTAGATAATACCATTATAATAAATGGCAATAATAAAATAGTTATTGAAGATAGTGAAATTTTAGGGAAATTAAAAATATTTAAAAGTAAAGAATAATCTTTACTTTTTTTCTTGACTTATCTTTAAAATAACAATAATATATTACTAGATATTTAATATAAATATTGAAAGGAAATATATATGATTAAAAATAAAAAAATAATAATTTTAGGAGCTGGAAAAAGTGGATTATCAGCTGCAAAACTTTTGTCTAAAGATAATGACGTAATTATTAGTGATATAAAAGAAATAAATAAAGAAAGTAAAGATACACTAGATAAATTAAATGTAACAGTTGTAATTACAGAATTGCCTGAAAATTTAATAACTAGTGATATAGATATGCTTATTAAAAGTCCAGGTATAAATCAAAATAATGGTGCAGTAAAAAAAGCATTAGAAATGGATATTGAAGTTATAAATGAAATAGAGCTTGCATATAACTATATACCTAAAGATACTTTTATTATTGGAATTACAGGATCTAATGGTAAAACAACAACAACAACTATGACTTATGAAATTCTAAAAAAAATGGGTAAAAATGTAATACTAGGGGGTAATATAGGTATACCTTTATGTGATACTTTAGATAGTATTACAAGTGATGCTATATTAGTATTAGAAATATCAGACCATCAATTACTTAATATGAGTAAGTTTAAAACAAATATAAGTTTATTAACTAATATTTGTCCGACACATTTAGATTTCCATGAAAACTATGATGCATATAAAAATGTTAAAAAGAAAATATTTAATAATCATAGTAATAGTGATTTAGCATTTGTTAATAAATCTAATGAAGATTCGTATAATTTAGTTAATGGCATAAATAGTAATGTAAAATACTATAATGATTTCACAACAGGTAATTATATAGATGATTTAGGAATTTATATTAATAATGAACTTGTAATAGATTTAGAATCAATTTTAGTAGTTGGAAAACATAATTACGAAAATATATTAGCCTCTCTCATGATTGTTAATTATTTTGGAATAAATAAAGATATTGTAAAAAAGTATTTATCAAATTTTAAAGGCGTTGAACATAGAATTGAATATGTAAATGAAATTAATAATGTAAAATATTATAATGATTC
The DNA here is from genome assembly GCA_964369625.1 of uncultured Muribaculaceae bacterium. Classification (GTDB taxonomy): domain Bacteria; phylum Bacillota_I; class Bacilli_A; order RF39; family UBA660; genus CAKOSP01. The sequence continues at coordinate 14,091 of CAYJFC010000014.1, read as the reverse complement.
AAAAGCTACTAATCCAACAAGTGTTATTACAGCTTTAAATACATTTAATAAGCCAATTCATTTAATTTTGGGAGGAATGGAAAGAAATCAAGATTTTAATGAATTAAACGAATCAATTTCAAAAGTTAAGTATATATATGCTATTGGTGAGTTAACAGATAGAATTTATGATTATGCTGTATCTAAAAATATAAATGTAATAAAATGTTACACATTAAAATCAGCAGTGGAAAATATAAAAAATAATAATGAGTTACTTGAAAATGAAATAGTGCTGTTATCACCAGGAAGTGCTTCATGGGATCAATATCCAAATTTTGAAATAAGAGGCAATGAATTTAAAAATTTAGTTAATAAATAATTAAGGGTACTTGAAAAGTATCTTTTCTTATTATATAATTAAGACATAATAAGAAATGGGGTAATTTAAAAGTGAATAATGGACAATTTCCAAATAATAATGTAGGGTTTGATCCTGCACCGATAGATCCGACAGTAGATCCTCTAAATCCACCGGTAAATAATGGACTCGATCCTTTGACTCAGCCAGTAGAAAGTATTGAAAGTTTAGATAGTAATAATTTACTAGATCCTTTAAATGTTGAAATGCCTTTGAAAAATGAAAATATAGGAACTATTCCACCAGAAAAACCTAAGAAAAAAGGTGGCGCAAAAAAAGTGCTATTTGTTTTATTAATTTTAATATTAATGGGTGGTGTTGCTTATGGTGTTTATTACTATTTAAATATGGGTAATTCTAGTAGTAGTGTTACTACAAAAACTATAAACCATGTAATGGGTGAGGAGTTATCAAGTGATATAAATGAGTATGCTACTTTTAAAGGTATTGCATCTAACACTTGTGCGCTTAGCACTAAAGATGTTGATACTTCTGTAGCAGGAGAGTATGAATACACTATTACATGTAATGAAAATACATATAAAGGAATGGTTAATGTTGTAGATGAATCTCCAATAGAAGTTACTCTTAAAAATGTATATAAGCAAATTGATGAAGAAGTAACTGCAGATGAATTTATAGATAGTTGTTCTAAAGAAAATTGTACTTATGAATTTGTTTCACCTGATGAAGTTAATGAATTAGTTAAAGAAAAAGGTGGACCTTTTGAAATAGAAATAATTGTTACTGATGAAAATGGTTTAACTAGTACTATAACTGGTCAATTAGTTATTTTAGAATCAGATATAATTGCTTATTTAGAAGCAGTATCTAATGAAAGTAGTGTAGATTCGTATAATGCATCATTAGTTATGAAAGATTATTTTGGAATTGGTGATAGCAATAAATATGTAGGTTTTTCATATAGAGTTTATGAATATACATTTAGCGATGCTTCAGAATTTGCAACTGTAATGGAAGAATATAGTGATTCTGATACTTTTGAAGATAAAACAGGAAATATAGAATTTGATGAAGAAAATCAAATGTTATTATTAACAGTGCCTCTTACTAAAGAAACTTTAGATTTAGAATATGAAAATGATTTTCCAGACACATATTCTTCAATTAAAAGTTATTATGAAAATAAAGGTTTTTCAGTATCTACAGTAGCAGCATAAAAAAAATCAGTTATTACTGATTTTTTATTTTTCTTTAGAAATATTTATAGCTTTAGTTATAATTTCTGTTCCATATTTATTTTTAATATCTAAAATTGTACTTGTTATTTTATCTTCTTCAAAATTGTTGTTATCAAATAAATTAAGTTGTTTACCAAGCTTATCCTTAATGCCAAATAAGTGTACTTCAACTTTTCTTATGGGTTCATTTTCATAATAGTCTTCATATATTTTCCAACAAAAATTATATATGTCTTTTGCTGAAGATGTTCCTTTAGGGTAATTTATAGATTTGTTTATAAATCCCCCGTAATCTTTGGAAAATGTTATTTTAAAATTAATAGTACTAGCTTCTTTGTTATTTTTAAGAAGTTTTTCTGCTAAAGAATCAGCAATATTATTAATAGTAGAATCTGTTTGAACAGAATTTAAATCTGATAAAAAAGATGATGATATAGAATAACTTTTATCTTTAGGAGCTTTATTCATACTTTGAATAGATCTATTGTTAATACCATTTAAATCGTTTAAGAGTTCATTAATAGAATCTCCAAATTTATTTATCAAAATATTTTTATCATGTTTTACTAAATCATTAACAGAGTATATACCTAAATTATTAAGTTTTTTTTCCATTTTAGGACCAATGCCCCATATTTTAGATAATGGTTTTATAGGCCATAAATGTTTTTCTAAACTATTTTTTGACCATTTTGCTATTCCAGATTCATTTTTTTTAGCTTCAGTATCCATTGCAACTTTAGCCATAAATATATTAGGCCCAATACCACAAGTAGCAGTTAATCCTGTCTTGTGATGTATTTTTTTTAAAATATCTTGCGCAATTTCTTCATCAGTTTTCTTATATAATTTGAGATAATTAGTTACATCTAAAAAACATTCATCAATGGAATATATTACTAAATCATCACTAGAAATGTAATTTAAATATACGTCAACAACTTTTTTACTATATTCACGGTATACTTTTGATCTAGGTGGCACTATTTGATATTTAATATGGTTAGGTATTTCATATAACCTAGATCTTGATTTAATACCTTGATTTTTTAAATGGGGTGTAATAGCAAGAGTAATAGCGCCATTTCCTTGATGCGGATTTGCCACTACTAGTGAATGTTTATAAGGATCTAATCCTCTTAAAACACATTCAACTGATGCAAAAAAACTTTTTAAATCAATACACAATATATTTCTATCTTCCATAATGGCTCCTTTGTAAATATTATATCAAAATAAAATGTTCTTATAAATATAATGTGATATAATTTTTTTAAGGAGATACTATGAATTTAATAAAAACTATTACAAATGAAAATTTCGATTCTGAAAATCAAATTATGATAAATCCTAAAGTAAGAATAGGTGCTAGAGGTATAGTAATAAATGATAAAGGAGAAATAGCTATATTTCATAAGAAAAATAAAAATGAATATAAGTTACCTGGTGGAGGAGTAGATGAAAACGAAACTATTGAAGATGCTTTTTTAAGAGAAGTACTGGAAGAAACTGGTTTAGAAGTTAAGATTATTAAATATATGGGGATTACCGAAGAATATAGAAGCGACGATAACTTTAAACAAATATCACATGTCTATATAGCAACAGTTATTAAAGATACTAAAGTTTTACATCTTACTACTAAAGAAAAAGATGAAGGTGGCGAGTTTTTATTTCTAAACCCTATAAAAGCGTTAGAAAAGATAGATACATGCATTAATAAACTTAAAGCAAGTAAATATGAAAATTTATATCATGTGAAATTTATAGTTACCAGAGATAAATATATTTTAGAAGAGTTTATTAATAAATATATGATTACATATGTAACAGGAAACTGGTCTAAAATTATGAGTGCTCAAAAAGTATTACAACCGCTTGGTATAACTGTAAATCATATAAAAATGGATACAACAGAGGTGCAAGCTGATACTGTTGAAGAAGTAACTTGTAAATCTGCAAAAGAAGCAAGTGATTTGCTGAAATGTAATGTTTTAAAAAATGATACAGGGTTATTTATTGAATCATTAAATGGTTTTCCTGGTCCATATACCCATTATGTAGATGAAAAACTAGGTGAAGATGGTATATTAAAGTTATTAGAAGGTATTGAAAATAGAAATGCTGAGTTTATAGAGGCATATGCATACTGTGAGTATGGGAAAAATCCTATTGTATTTAAATCAATAACCAAAGGAAAAATTGCTACAAAAAAATCAGGAAAATATGGTTGGAGTTGGGATTATATTTTTATTCCAGAAAATTCTAATAAAACATTAGGTAACTATCCAGATGAAGAAAGATATTTATATTGGAATAATACGGCATACACTGAATTAGCAAAATATTTAATAAATAAATTGACTTAAAATAAATTATAAGGTATAATTTATCACAAGTGAGGAGATATATGTAAATTTACTAGCTATCTCGGGATTATTCCTACACGTCATTAAAGTACGGAGTCACAAATGTATAATGTGATTTTGTACTTTTTCTTTTTGTATAAAAATCTATATACAGGAAAGGAGGAATAATTATGGATAATAATCTGATTAAATATTATAAATATTATTTATTTTGTAAGAGTGCATTATGGATTGGACCTATAATAACTTTGTTTTATTTAGCAAATGATTTATCATTTACACAGATATTTATAATAGCAAGTTATTATAAAATAGCAGTTGCTTTTTTTGAAGTACCAACCGGAGCTTTCGCAGATAAATTTGGTCATAAAAAAAGTGTATTACTTGGACTATTAATAACTTCAATAGGTATTTGTTTTTATCCACTGGGAAGTAATTTTATTTATTATTTAATTATTGAAACTTTACTAGCTATTGGAGCAACACTTATTAGTGGGGCAGATGAAGCACTGTTTTATGATACTTTAAAAATAAACGATAAAGAAAAAGAATATGCTACATTAAAAGGAAAAGCATCACAATATAGTTTTTTATCACAATTAATAGGTTCTTTAGTAGCAGCAGCACTATATGTAATTAACCCTGCATTTCCATTTTTAATATCAGGTGTAATTGTATTTGCTGGATTTTTATTATTTTTAACTTTTAAAGAAATAGAAATCAAAAATAAAAATAGTGAAAAAGTATCATATTTTATGCAAATAAAAAGTGCTGGTATATATATTTTCAAACATAAAAAAATAAGAACAATAATTATTTATGCTTCACTTATAAATATGACATATATATCTTTAATTCATACATATGCACCATATTTATTATCAGTTAATATTAGTGAAAATTATTTTGGTATTTTATTTGCACTTTTTAATATAGTGGCTATAATATCATCAAGAAATGCTAATAAATTTATAAAAAAAACTAAATCTTATTCACTTATAAGTTTAGGAATTATTTTACTAATATCTTTTTTACTAATTGGTTTTATAACAATTCCAATAGGTATATTAGGTATATTTATTCAGCAAGTCTATAGAGGTATGTCTTCAACGATATTTAATAAATATGTAAATAAAGCAGCTCCATCTGAAAAAAGAGCAACAATATTATCATATTTAAGTTTATCTATGACCTTAATAGGTGGAACATTTGGTATCTTAATAGGATTTATATTAGATAACTTGGGAATAAATAATACATATTTGATTTTAGCATTTGTAACTGGAATTACTATTATTATAATGGATAAATATTTGAAAAAGAATTTAAATTAGATATTAAAATTCTTTTTTTTTTGCTTTATCATATAATTTTTTAGGAGATTGTATGAAAAAAATATTGTTTATATTATTATTAATAATACCAATAAATGTTGCAAGCATTAGTGCAGATAGTTATATTGTAATGGATCAAAATAGTGGAAGAGTTTTAAAAGGAAACAATTATAATGAAGAAAGTTTAATAGCAAGTATTACTAAGATAATGACTGCTATTATTGTAATTGAAAATGTTCATGATTTAAAAAGTGAAATAACTGTTTCAGAAGATGTTTTAAAAGCATTTGGAAGTGCAATATACATCGAAGTAGGTGAAAAAATATCTATTGAAAATTTATTATATGGATTAATGTTAAGGTCAGGAAATGATGCAGCAATTGTTTTAGCACAGGAAGTTGCAGGATCAATGGAAAAATTTGTTGAATTAATGAATGAAAAAGTAGAAGAATTAAATTTAGAAAATACAATATTTCATAATAACCATGGTTTAGAAATGGATGGTAAAGAAAATATATCTACAGCATATGATATGGCTATAATAACCAAATATGCTATGAATAATGATACTTTTAAAAGGATAAGTGGAACAAAAGAAATAACTGTTAAAAGTGATGTTAAAACATATAGTTGGACAAATAAAAATAGAATTTTACATACTGAAGATTATATAACAGGTGGCAAAACTGGATATACAATGAAAGCTAATAGAACATTAGTAACAACTTCATATAAAGATAATATAGAGCTAATAGTAGTAACTTTAAATGATGGAAATGATTTTGAAAATCATAAAGCTTTGCATAATGAAATATTTAATAATTATGATGCAGTTAAAGTTTTAGATAAAGATGTAACAAGTTTAGAAAACAATATGTATATAAAAAATGATTATTATGCATTAGTTACAGAAGATGAATTGCATGGTTTAGAGGTTAAATATGAATTGTTTGATGAATATAGTGGTATAGTAGCAGGAAATGTCAAAGTTTATTTAGGAGATTATTTACTATACGAAGATGATATTTATGTAGCAGAAGATACTGAAAAAAAATCTTGGTGGGATAAGTTAATAGGGTGGTTTAAATCATGGTAGGGTTTATTTGGGCTATTTTAATATTAATAGGAATATTTTATAGTATTATAACTGGTAATTTAGAGAATCTAAATAATAGTATTTTAACTAACGGTAATGATGCAATTGATTTAATAATATCTATTCTGCCTCTTATTGTAATATGGACTGGGTTAATGAAAATAGCAGAAGATAGTGGTTTTTTAATTAAAATATCTGCTTTTTTTAGACCAGTTTTAAAAATTTTGTTTCCTAAAGTACCTAAAGATAATAAAGCGCTTGGATATATATCAAGTAATGTAGCTGCTAATATGCTTGGGCTTGGAAGTGCAGCAACTCCATTTGGTTTAAAAGCAATGGAAGAATTACAAAAAATAAATAATAATAAAAAAATAGCATCATCATCTATGATAACATTTCTAGTTCTTAATACCGGGGGTGTAACAATAATACCTACTACAGTTATTGCTTTAAGGGCTGCAGCTGGCAGCGTGGATCCAACAGGTATAGTATTGCCTGCTATAATAGCAACATTTATATCAAATATATGTGGTTTATTACTTGATTATTTTATAAGGAGAAAAAATAATAATGAATAATATATCTAAAATGGTTATACCAATATTTATAGTAATTATTATTTTATACGGAATAAAGAAAAAGGTAGATATTTATGAATCTTTTTTAGTAGGTGCTAAAGAAGGTCTACATATGGTATTTAAAATATTTCCTGCAATTATAGGTATGATTTTTGCTATAAATATATTTTTAGATAGTAATTTTTTAGAATATTTAATTGGAAATATAATGCCATTATTTAATAAATTTAATATGCCCTATGAAGTTATGCCAATGGTAATATTAAGACCAATATCAGGTACTGCAACACTAACTATTATGAACGATATATTTATAAAATATGGACCAGATTCTTTTATAGGTTATCTATCTTCAATAATGCAAGGATGCACTGATACAACTATATATGTTTTGGCATTATATTTTAGTAGTGTTAAAATAATAAAAACAAGATATGCACTTAAAGTAGGATTATTTGCTGATTTTATAGGTATTACACTTGCTGTAATACTTACTAATATATTTTTTTAGGTAAGTGTGTTATAATTAATTAGGTGTTGTTTATGGAAAGATTACAAAAAGTTATAGCAAATTATGGTTATTGTTCAAGAAGAGAAGCTGAAAAATTAATTTCAGCAAAAAAAGTTTATGTAAATAATGTATTAGTTACAGAACTTGGAGTAAAGGTATCTTCAAATGATATTATTACAATAAATAAAGTTACAATAAATAAAGAAAAAAACAATAAATATTATATTTTAAATAAACCAAGGGGAGTAATTAGTGCAGTTAAAGATGATTTAGAAAGAACTGTAGTTACAGATTTAATTAGAACAAATGAAAGAATATATCCTATAGGGAGATTAGATTATGATACAACAGGATTATTAATATTAACGAATGATGGTGAATTTGCAAATTTTTTAATGCATCCTAGTAACAATATATCTAAGACATATGTTGCAAAGCTTGAAGGAATAATAGATGCAAAAGCAGTAGATATGCTAAAAAAAGGCGTTAAAATAAATGATAGAAAAGCTAATATAGTAAGATTTAAAGTAAGAAAAAAAGATTATGTAAAAAGTACCACTATGATAGAAATTACTATAGTTGAAGGAAGAAATCATATAGTAAAAAATATATTTGAAAAAATAGGATTTCCTGTAATAAAGCTTACAAGAACAGTATATGGTCATCTTAATGTCGATAAAATGAAATCTGGAGAATATAGGGAGTTATCAATAAAAGAAGTTAAAAAATTTTATGGCAAAAAAAATTACTAACAAAGTTAGTAGTTTTTTTATTAATTAATTTTGGCAATTATTTTCCTCTGTACAGTTGCAATTATCACCACATGAGCAATTATCGTTGCAAATATTTGAGCAATCACAAGCATTAGATATTTCTTCATTTCCACAATCGCAAGATCCGTTATTTTCAATACATATTGCATTTGTTGGACAAGAAGTAATCGCATTGCGTGTTGCATTATTTTCTAGTTCATTTGTGCTTGTAACTTTTGCTAAACCATCGTCATCAAAATCAAAATGTTCTGGGTCAACAGCAATACATGCTCCACAACCTATACAAGCATTATCTCTTATAATTAAATTCATAATACCCTCCTCGTATAATTATAGTAAAGATATTTGAAAAAAGCAACTTGTAGTTTAAAAAAACTGTAAAATGTGCTATTATTTAAACAGGTGGGTGATAATTCATGGATAGTAGAATGTCTAAATATACAGGCGAGGAAACAACAAGAAAATCTAGAGTTCAAAGAAATGAAGTTTTATATAAAGATATTACTAAAAATGAATTAAATAATTTTAATATTCATAGTAATACAACCATACTAGGTGAAAATAAAAAAAATGAAATAGATATAGATAAAATAAAAAAAATCTTGGATAATAAATATAATGAACCAGTAAAAAGAAAAAGTATTCGTTTAGATGAAGAAGAAGAATATTTAGATCCAGAAGTAGAAATAACTAAAGAATATGATATTAATGTCATATTAAATAAAGCTCGAAATGAAAACTCTTTGTCTTACGAGGAAGAAAGAGTAAAAAAAATAAGAGATACTCAGTTTGATATATTAAAAAATTTAGAAATAAATAAAGAAGAAAAAGATAAGTTATCTGAAGTAAAACCAAATAGCACTGAAAATAAATTAGTTGATTTGCTTAACACAATTGCTATTAATGAAAAAAAAGTAGATGGTAGTAACGCTGAGTTATTTGACCTATTAGGTGATCTAAAACCAAATGCAGATACACAAGTAGTAGATCCGATAGAAAAAAGTATGGTAATTAACAGTATCGAAGATGTGAAAAATGATGATGTTAAATCAAATGATAATACATCTAAAATGAAAAAAATAAAAGAAGAATTTTATACTACTAGTACAAAATTTAATAAAAAAGATTTTGAAGATTTTGGAATAAATGAAAAAAAAGGTTTTGTTGCTGAAATATTTGTAGTATTAATATTAATTGCATTTTTAGTAGGACTATTTATATTTTTAAAATCAATGTTTAATTTTTAAAAACATTCATATATTTAGATATGAGTGTTTTTTATTCAATAAAAAATAAAATAATTTTAATGTTATTAATCGTTTTAATAGGGGTTATAATATTATCTTTTAATATGTTTAAATGGTATTTAAATTCGGTAACTCCGAAAATCACTTTAGTTATAGAAAGCAAATTAGAAAAAATCACTTATGATATTATTACTTCAGAGTTAAATATAAATATTATAGAAAATGATGATCTATTAATATTAACTAAAAATAATAATGAAGAAATAATTAGTGTAGATTATGATTTAAAAAAGGCATATGAAATTAATAATATTATTAATCAATCTATACGAAATAATATTAATAATTTAGCATCCTTAGAAATAGATTATAATGAATTTTTAGTAAATGATAATTATATTTATATAAATGAACCTTTATTTATAAATAGCAGTTATTCAATTATTTCTGCACTTGGACCAAAAATACCAATAAAAGTAGAATTTATTGGTACGGTTATAACAAATTTAAAGACTAAAGTTAATAGTTATGGTTTAAATAATGCTCTAAGCGAAATTTATGTTACGGTGGAAATAATACAATTAATTACTACTCCAGTAAGTAATAAAAAAATGAATTTTAAATACGATATTTTAATAGATGCAGTGATGATTAATGGAAGAGTTCCAACATTTTATGGAGGAGAATATATATCTGAAAGTAATGCTATAAATGTTCCAATAAATTAATTAATGTGCTATAATTGATAATAGGTGAATAGGATATGAAAGTAAATTTCGTAAATAATGCTGTTGATTTAGCAATTAAAAATTATTTAGAAAATAAAAATAATAAAAATAGTATTATATATAATTCATTTTTAGTAGTAGTTGTTAGAACTCTTAGTGTTATTTATGATGAATTAGATGTTATTGGACCATATCTTGGAAATAATAAAGATTTATTTTGTTTAAATTTAACAAAATATGGATATAGTCAAAATGATTTATATTTATTTTTTGATAATTTAAATAAATATTTAGAAACTGAATTTGAAATTCCAAACAAATATTTTGTAGAAATAGAAAAAGCTTTAATAGATATGTATTTTTATAAAAAATTAAGTATTAAGGTAAATGATTTGGATGAATATAAATTTAAAAGCTTATTATATTCGCCAGAAGCTATAAATGAATTAATGATTTCTTATAATTTTATGAATACAGAAGATGAAAATATAATAATGAATTATTATAAGTCAAAATTAAATCCTGAACAGGAAAAAAATGTAGTAGAATCAAAAGAACTTTTATCACCGGAAGCTTATAAGATAATTAATCAAAATTATACTAATGTTTCTTTGCTAGATGATGATATGTTAAAGAAAGTAAATGATGAAGTATACAATAAATTGGATATCAAAAAAAATGCAGTAAATTTTGATTATTTGTTCGAAAAAAAATTATCTGAATTTTATAATCAAAAAGAAAAATTAACAACTGGTAATGGTTATGTTGATATTTTACTTGTAATTGGTATAATAGTTACAATTATTATGATTGTAATAATTGCAACAATTTTATTTTAGTGGGGGAAGTATGGAAATAAAAAATAAAAAATATGAAATAATTAAAAATGAAAAAGATGCATTAAATACAGAAATTTTAGAAGAAAATATTACTGATTACTTCGATGCTTTTAACTATATAGTTGGTGATTGGGCATATGGAAAACTAAGATTAAAAGGATTTTGTGATAAAGGTAATAAGCATTATAAGGAACATAATGATATAAAAAATGTAGACAAATATATTGAAGAAAAATGTGCTTATGGATGTAAATATTTTATAATAAAAAAAATTGATAAATAAAATATAGTATGCTATAATAAATTATAAGAATAAAGAAGGGAAATAGATAAAATGGGGAAAATTTTATTAAAATTATCAAGTAGTGATATAGAAAAAAATATAATAACGGCTTTTAAGTCGGAAGATAATACTTATGTTGTTTTAGATAATGAAACAACTGGATCAATGGGATTGCCTATTATTTTAGTATGTAAAGTATTAAATGATAGAGTAGTTAAAATTACTGATCAAATGGAATGGCAAAAAGTTAAGGAAGCTTTAAAAAATATTATTGCAGGAACAGATATGACTTATGTAAATGTTAAATCTCCACTTCCAGCAGATGATGTTTATTATACGCAATTAACTTTACCATTAGCGTCATTTGATGCTTTGAAAAATAGTTACAAACCAACTGGAGATGAACAAATACCTAGTAGTTCAGTGGTTACACCAGAAATTCCAGTAGTTCAAGAGAGTAATGCTTTTGGATTTAATAACCAAGTAATTCCAGAAAGTACGCCAGTAATGCCAGAAATAACTCCAGTAGTGGAAACTCCTGTTTCACCAGTGATTGCGCCAGTAGAGACGCCAACTTTTAATTTTAATACTCCAGTGACTCCAGAGCCTGTTATAGATCCAGTGGTTACGGTAATGCCTGAAATTGAACCTGTAGTGCCAACTGCTCCAGTTATTCCAGAAATAACTCCTGATATTCAGCCAGTTGTTATTCCTGAAGAAGTTGTAGCTAAAGAAGAACCTTATAAATTTAATGAAGTAAGTTTCCCTGAAGTTAAAATAACAGAAAGTACTCCTGAAATGCCAGAAGTAAATAATACTCCTGTTGTAGATACTTCAGTTTCAGAGTCAGTAAATAATAATGAAATTGATTTCAAAGAAATGAAAGAAACGTTTATGAAATCTTGTGAAAATATGTTTGATGCTTTAGTAGCAAAAATGCAAAATAAATAATAGGACTTTAAGTTCTATTTTTTTCATATAATTTAGTGTGATTATATGAAAGAAACCGTAGAATTTAATTATAATATAGAGATTAATGAATTAAATGAGGATAATAATATTTATTCATTTTTCTTATGTGATAAACTATATATGTTTGTTTTGTATAAAAGATCGCCAGAAGAAATAGTAGATATAATAAATTGTAGTAAAGAATTAAAACAAAAAAATATTTTGTCTATGGATTTAATGTATAATAAAGATAATGATGTTCTAACAAAAGTTGATGAAGAATTATATGTGCTTATAAAAGTAATAGATAATTATAATGAAAACGTGGATATCACTGATATAATAGAAATTAATCAAAAAACTATTTTAAAAAACGAACATAAAGATAAATATGTAAATAAATGGGGAGAATTGTGGAGTCAAAAAAATGATTATTTAGAATATCAAATTAGTGAACTAGGAAAGGGTAAGAATATAATATTAGATTCATTTAGTTATTACATAGGTATAGCAGAAAATGCAATTGCAATAGTTAATAAAATGAATAAAGACAATGATTTAGGAAAAAATGAAAAAGTATGTTTATCTCATCGTAGAATTTTTTTTCCGAATTATAAACTGAATTATTATAATCCAATAAGTTATTTGTTTGATTTAGAAATAAGAGATATAGCGGAGTATATAAAGTCTTTATTTTTTTATGGAGAAGATGCATATTTAGAATTTTTGATATTTATAAAAACTGTAAAATTAACTAATTATAGTAGTAATATGTTTTTTGCTAGATTATTATATCCTAGTTATTATTTTGATATTTATGAAAATATTATTGATGGAAATAATAAAGAAAAAGAAATGATTAATATAATTAGTAAGGCAGATGATTATGAAACATTTTTAAAAAAAGTGTACTTAGAATTATCTAAGTACACAAATATTGAAAAAATAGAATGGTTATTGAACTAATTAAAGTGGTATGTTAATAACGCCTTCAATTTCAGGTAATTCATTTTTGAAAAATGTTAATAAAACATTATTAATAGTTTCGTCTTGCATTGAGCAGCCATGACAATTACCAGTTAATCTAACATAAATATAATTATCTTCATATCCAACAAAATCAATGTCTCCGCCATCCATCTGTAAATAAGGTTTTATTTTTTCTATTACTAATTTAATTTTTTCTTCCATATCAATCACAATAATAGTATAGCATATTTGCTAAAAAAAGTATATTATGTTATAATGCGCTAGAGGGAAGTTATGAAAAACTATAAAGTAGGAGACATTATAAAGTGTATGGTAACAGCCATTGAAAAATATGGTTTTTTTGTGAGTACAGAAGCTTGGTATTCAGGTTTAGTGCATATATCCGAAATTACTAATGGCTATGTTAAAGAAGTAACAAGTTATGTAAAATTAGGTGATGTGATATATTGCCAAATTATGGAAATAGATGATAGTAAATCACATTTAAAATTATCTATTAAAAATATTAATTATAAATCAGCAAAAAAAGATCCTCTAGAGGATAGTAGATTTGGATTTGCACCATTAAAAGATGCTTTGCCAGGATGGATTGATTATAAATTAAAAGAGTTTGAAAACAAATAAAAAAACAGTCTAATGACTGTATTTTTTTTAACCTGGTGGTTCCAGTAAGAATCGAACTTACGACACAAGGATTTTCAGTCCTTTGCTCTACCGACTGAGCTATGAAACCAAAATGGCGGTCCCGACCGGGTTCGAACCGGCGATCTTCTGCGTGACAGGCAGACGT
>CAYJFC010000013.1:0-35096 GCA_964369625.1 uncultured Muribaculaceae bacterium | reverse complement strand
TATTTCTTCTTGCATTATTTCACTATCCTATTCTATTTAAAGTTTATCAAAAAAATAATTTTAATGCAAGCAAAAAGCATTATTTGATTAATGCTTTACTTTATTTTTATTGATAAATCACTTAACTGTTTTTCATCTACTATATTTGGACACTGGCTCATTAAATCAGATGCACTTGCAGTTTTAGGAAATGCTATAACATCTCTAATATTTTCAGTACCTGTTAAAATCATTGTTAATCTATCAAAACCAAATGCCATTCCACCATGTGGAGGTGTTCCATATTTTAAAGCTTCAACAAAGAATGAAAATTTATTATCAATATCTTCTTTTGATAGATTTAATGCTTCAAACATTTTATTTTGAACATCTTCGTTATGAATACGAATTGATCCACCACCAACTTCATAACCATTTATTACCATATCATAAGCTTTTGAATAGCAATTACCTGGATCAGTAATAAGTTTATCTATATCTTCATCTTTTGGCATTGTAAATGGATGATGAGTTGCAACAAATCTATTTTCTTCTTCGCTATATTCAAATGCCGGAAAATCAGTAACCCATAATGGTTTATAACTATTTTCCTCGATTAATTCTAAATCTTTTCCTAATTTACATCTTAAGTTACCTAAACTTGTTTTAACTACTTTATAAGTATCTGCCACTATTAATAATAAATCATTTTCTTCAAGTGATAAAGTATTTATAATATCAGTTTTATTTTCCTCATTTAATAGTTTAGCAATAGACCCAGTTAACTCTTTTTCATACTTTAAATAAGCAAGTCCTGAAGCTTTATAAGTTTTTACATAATCGGTTAATTTATCTAATTCTTTTCTTGAATACTTATCCGCAGCATTTTTAATAATTAAACCATTAACTTCTTTATTTTCCATAAAATTAATATCAAATTTAGAAAATAAATCATTTAAATTGATAATTGGCATATCAAATCTTAAATCAGGTTTATCAGATCCATAAATATTAATAGCATCATCATATTTCATTTGCATAAATGGAAGATTTAATTCTATATCTTTAGTTTTTAAAAATACATCTTTTATTAAATTTTCTCCAATAGACATTACATCTTCTTCGTTAACAAAACTCATTTCAATATCTATTTGAGTAAATTCTGGTTGCCTATCTGCCCTTAAATCTTCATCTCTAAAACATTTAGCTATTTGGAAATATCTCTCTACTCCACCAACCATAAGAAGTTGTTTAAATATTTGAGGAGACTGAGGAAGAGCATAAAATTTACCACTATTCACCCTTGATGGAACCAAATAATCTCTAGCACCTTCTGGTGTACTTTTACAAAGAATTGGAGTTTCTACTTCAATAAATTCTTCATTAGATAAATAGTTTCTGATAGCCATTGCTATTTTATGTCTCATAACTAGTTTTTCACTCAAATAATTTCTTCTTAAATCCAAATATCTATGAGTTAATCGAGTATCTTCTAAAGCAGTTGTATTATCACTAATTTCAAAAGGTAATTCTTTTGATTTATTAAGTACATCAATATTTATTACTTCAATTTCTATTTCCCCAGTTGGTATAGATAAATTCTTATTTTCTCTTTCTAAAACTTTACCTTCTATTTTAATAACATATTCATTCTTAATGTTTTCAGCAACTGAGTAATAATCACTTTCAGGCCTTACTACCAATTGAATTATTCCAGATCTATCTCTTAAATCAATAAATATTAAGCCCCCTAAATTTCTTTTCTTGCTTACCCATCCATATAAAGAAACATTTTTTTCTAAATCTTTTATACTAAGAGTATTGTTCATAATTGTTTTCATTTTATTTTCCTTTCTTAAAAATAAAAATTCCATGAATATAAGGACGAAAATATCGCGGTACCACCTTATTTCATAGAATCTATGCACTTTTTTCTATATCGCAGAAATGCGTTTATTTTTAACATTTGATGTCTTCACTAAATAATATATACTAGTTTTCATCAAACCACTAGCTTTCTATAAAATATTACATAGTTACTCTTTCAAATAAATAATATACTTATAGTTTACTAGAATATAAATATTTTGTCAAATATTTATATTCTATTTGGGTTAACATCAATTTCCAAATTAACATTATTTTTAGAACCATATAATATATCTAATTCTTTAAGTATTTTAAATAAGTTATCATCTTTTTTGTATTTAATAATTATTTGAAATCTATAATTATTATTAAATTTAAGTATTGCAGCTGTAGTAGGTCCTAAAATTATAGTATCCTTTTGAACGTTTTTCTTCAAAAAATTACAAATATTTTTTGCTTCATCAAGCGATACATTATAATCTTTACTAACTACTTTTATTCCAATTAAAAAGTAATATGGTGGGTATTTAAGTTTATTTCTAAATTGCATTTCATAAGCATAAAAAGATTTATAATCATTATTTTTTATACATTTAAGTATATAGTTATCTGGATTAAATGTTTGCAGTATTACACGGCCTTCTTTATCGCTTCTTCCTGCTCTACCAGCAACCTGAGAAAGCAAACTATAAGTATTTTCATTAGCTTTATAGTCAGGTATATTAAGAGTAGTATCTGCATTAATAACCCCTACCAATGTTACATCCTTAAAATCTAATCCCTTACTAATCATTTGAGTACCTAAGAGTATATTGTATTCCTTATTTTTAAAACTTTCGATTATTTTATCATGTGATCCTTTTTTAGTTGTAGTATCTTGATCCATTCTTATAACTTTTGCATTAGGTATTTCACTATTTATAAATTCTTCTAATTTTTGTGTACCTAGTCCTAAAAAATTAAGTCCATCTTCATGGCACTCTGGACATAAATTTTCTTTTTTAGTTAAATAACCACAATAATGACAAACTAAATTATTTGTAGTTTTATGATATGTAAGAGAAATATCACAACTTGGACATTTATATACATAGCCGCATGATGAACAGTTTACAAAGGTAGAAAAACCTCTTCTGTTAAGAAGTAATATTACTTGTTCATCTTTATTTATTCTATTAATTATTTCTTCTTTTAATTTTGCGCTAAATATTTGATTACCTACTTTTATTTCATCAGCCATATCTATTATATCTATTTTTGGAAGTTTTGCTTTTCCTATTCTTTTATCAAGAACTAGTAATTCATATACACCCTTTTTACCTCTAGCTGCCGTTTCTAAAACTGGAGTAGCAGAACCTAATATAAGCGGTATATTATTATACTCACATCTAAATATAGCCATATCTTTTGCACTATATCTAGGGTTATTATCTTGTTTGTATGTATCCGAATGTTCTTCATCAATTATAACAATCCCCAAGTTTTTTAAAGGAGTAAATATCGCAGAACGTGTTCCTACTACTATTTTAACATCTCCATTAATTATTTTTAAATACTCATCATATTTTTCACCATCAGATAAAGCGCTATGAAATACTGCTACTTTATTTTTAAACCTAGCATAAAATCTTTTTACGATTTGCATAGTTAAACTTATTTCACTAACAAGCATAATTGCAGTTTTACCACTATTTATTACATCTTCAATTAAATTTAGATACACTTCTGTTTTACCTGAACCTGTAATTCCATATAATAAATAAGTATTATGTTTATTTAAATTAACTTTATTATAAACATTATATTGATCTGATGTTAAAGTTATTTTTTTATCAGCAAATTCATTGTTATCTAATCTATATATTCTTTCAGACCTAGTTTTAATAAGTTTTTTTTCTAATAAAATTTTTAAAGAAGGATGATTAATCACCTCTTTTTTAACTTCTTTTTGCTCTAATAAAACATTTAATATTTCATTTTGTTTTTTACCCTTTTTGTTATTTAAAATATATTCGTTAATTTTTTCTTCAGATAAATTCAAACTAATAAAACAATCAAATTTATCATAATTTGTTTTTTTATTTTTTATTTTAAGTCCAGCTGGAAACATAGTTTGATATGCTGATATTTTTGTGCACAAATACGTATCACTCATATACTTACCTAATTTTAATAGTTCATCACTTAGCACTATTTTTTCATCTATAATAGTAGTTATTTCTTTAACTTCATAATCCAATACATTATTAGATGTTATATTAAGAACAAAGCCATTAACTTCTTTATTATTAAAAGGCACTAATACTTTCATTCCCACTTTTAAAATACCTAACATTTCATTAGGTACTAAATAAGAAAAAGTCTTATCAAGTGATTTAACTGGGTATTCTATAATAATCTCTGCAATCATGAAAGTCTCCTTAATTTATTTTACTATATTTATTTATATAAAAAAAGAACTATCTGATTAGTTCTTCAATTAATTTAACTTCATCACTAGATGGTTTAACTTCAAATTCTATTTCTTGTACAAAATCTTTAGAATTACCATGAACATCTGTTACAATAAATTGTATCCAGTATTTAGGTATATTACTATCTTCTGGAAACTGATCATAATATACTCCGTGAGTAATATCATACTCAGAATCTTCTTCTACTGTTATATGATTATAATTAATTGTATTTATATCATATGTTTGATATAAAGTATCTTCTACACTTAAAATAGGTCTTTTATAATCAACTACTTCATATTCAACAGTTTCTCCGTCTTCTCTATTTGGATTGTTAATCTCTTTTACGTATGGTACTTCTCTTGCACTAGCAACCCATCCATATTTATTTTTATCATATTCTATTTTATACCATACAAATTTCATATCTTCTTCATATATTTCTAAAACATTATATATTTCTCCAACATATACTTTTTGATCGCCACCAACTATTTTAGAGGTTGCTTTAGCTTCTTCTCTTAAATTTATTTCATCATGAGTAATTTCTATTTTCCAAGCATCTTTATTTTCTAAGTAATCACTTACAAAATAGTATATTCCGTATCCTATACCTAACACAATTAATAATGCTATAATTTTTTTAATCATTTTTACCACCTTTAACTATATTTAATTTTATCATAATATACTAGATTTTTCTAGTTTCTTATTTAGACTTCTCACATAATATGATGTAATATTTTTTTCTTCTACAAAGTAATCAAATGCATAATCTCCTTCATCATACACATTTATCATTTCTCCTAGATTTTTAATTATTTTGTTATCATTGTTTGTAATGATATTTATTTTCTGATCAAATTGTTTTAACCCAGTATAATCCAAATCATAAAATAAATCATATTCTTTTATTATCCTTAAGAAAAAAGCATAAGCAAGAACATCATTTACGCAATTTGATATAATCGTATCTCTACCTAAAGTATTATTTTCATCTATAATTTGACTAATCCTTGTAATAGCGTCATTGTAAAAATTATTTATTAAATTTGGTGTAAGTGGCAAATTTGCTGCTTGACCATAATTATTAATATATACAAATTTTTCTATATTCTTACATTGAATTGCCCATAAACCATCAGTTATAGCTTTTTCAACATATTTTTTCACTAGCATTTCAGTGATAAATGCTGATATTTTAACTGCCTTTGTATTATAATTTATATTTGTACTATAATCATTTTTTTCACCTATTACACATTTCAAAGAAGTATCAAGAATTTTAGATTTCATCCTACTTAATGGCATTTTGTTATTATCAAATTTATATTTATAGCTTGGAAATATCATACTATTTTGATAAACTAAACAATAATTATCACTTTTTATAATTTCATCAAAATTTTCTACTGGAATAGATATTTTATTTTTATATTTACTATTATATGATAATACAAAACTATTACTAATATTAATATATTCTTCCTTTGTTATACCACTGGTGTAACCCCTTAATAATAAGTTATCAAATATATTATAAATAAATTGATAATTTTTCAAAATCATATAATCACCTAATTAATTATATTGTTATTTTCGTCAAAAGGAACCTCTAAAAATTTTCTGGACGCTAAATAATCACACATATGAACAAATCTTTGATATTTATTTTCTGGCACCGGCAACTCAAAAGATGAAAATTTATCGCAATTCCACTGCCCCATATGTGAAGCAATACACTCTGTTACAAGTTTAATATCATCAGAAGTTAAAGATAATTTATCTTTGTTTTCTTTTATAAAATCAGATGCTACTATAGGATGATCAAATCTAGTATGATATTCATTATTAATTCCTTTTTTTAATCCATCATGCATTAATAATGCTAAAATCAATAAATCTTTCTCATGTGATGTATATCCACTACCAACACTTAAATTTTCTAATAATGATACTGCTATTTTAACTGCCGCTTTAGTATGTCTTAGAAGACCTGCGTCTCCTAAAGCATAACTGGGGTGATATTTCCCGCTTGTAGATGCAGGCATTGTATAAAAATAATCAGGCAACAAATTAAGAAGCACTATTGCGTCTTTTTTTATATCCTCATTTTTTATATAATTTAATTCTTCTAAAAATTTATCACTTTTCATAATATACCTCCAAATAATTATATCATATATTTTACTATAATAAAAAAATTAACAAAATCTTGCTAATTTTTAAATATAGTAAAAGAAAAACTCGGAGTTTCTATTTCAGAAGTTCCATTTGATATTTTAAATCGATAATTATCAGATACGCTTTGCATATAACTTAATTTAGATATGGCATCATTATTTAGAATTAGATTAAAAGTACCAGTATTAACATCCAATGTTACTAAACTATATTCATCAACAGAATTAACAACATTATAATGTAAAATTGCACCCGTAGGATTTTCAACTAAAATTTGGAATTCCGGAAATGTATATCCACATCTTGTGTATATAATGCCAGTGTTATATATATTATTGTTGTTAATAATAATAAATCCATTAAATACAAGGTCTAAAATAATATCTGGATTTTCTGGTTCTCCACCTTCATCTGGATTTTCTGGTTCTAAATCAACTATTTTAGTTAAACTATAATTATTAGTTGGTAAATTAACTTTTAAAATATTACTTTCTGTATTAATAGCTATATTATCATCTTCTAGTTGTTCTAGTCTATATGGATTATTTTCAGATCCATTTCCATTACTGAAAGCAACCGCTGAATTTAAATATATAGTTGGTCTTAACGAACTAGAAAGTGTGCCACTTTCAGTATAAGTTCCTATATTATTTTGCATATATGTTTCATGATTACTTATTGAATAATCATATTCACTTAAGTTAATAAAACCTACATTTTTCAGATCGGACATTTTACAACCTTCTAAATTATATCGAGTACTTCCTTCTGCATAATACCTCCCTAAATCATAAACTTCATTACTACTGCCTATTGCAAGATTAGTGGATTTAATCATGTTTTGATATTTAATAGGTATAGTATCATAAAAGGCAGTATTTAAATAATCAATAATAGCAGTAGTATCAGATTGATTTGTTTCCACCGGTGTTACTTTCATTATTTTAGTAACTAAACTACCTTTATCAAAAAGCCCAATCATTTGATATAAATTATCTTCTGGACATATTTCTTCATCTGATCCAAAACATACATAATTATTTACATCTGCTCCAACATATCTTATGCTGTTATCAACTGAAATTGTTGCTAAATCATTTGATAATACTGCATCTGCCTCTATTTTTTCATGAATTAGTATTGGCTCTGTTATTTCCCCTTCTTCATTTACTGCTGTATCCATTTCAAATGAAGCATTAGCATTTGGTGTTTGATCTACATCTGGTAAATTAAGGATTATTACTTTTATTACCCAATTTTCTACTGTGCCTTCTTCAGTTGTTGCATTTATTTCTCTACTGCTTGCAAGAGTTATTTTACCCGTTGCTGTTGTTATATCAAATCCTGATACTCCATTAATTGTTACATAACTTAAATCTCCTGCTGTTGTTATAACATTTCCTTCTGGATCAAATAACTGCAATAATATTTCTGGCGTAGAACCATCTGAATATACAAATGTATTGTTTGCTATATTCATTCCTAAATTATAATATTTTGTAGCTGTAAGTGTTGTTTTATTTGGAATAAGCGTAGCTCTTGCAAATGTTTCACCTTCTACATTAGCTGCTGCATCATGTAAGTTATGCGATCCTATAGTTAAGTTTATTGGATCTCCTGCTTCTAGTTTTAAAAGGTCTACTCCTTTTATCGTTACATCTAAATCTGTTTTAGATCCCGCTCCTATAACAGGACCTAAAAAGGCATATGCTGCTGTAAATATTAATAAAAGTATTATTAGTATTCCTATAATCATTAAAGTAACTTGTTTTCTTGTAAACTTTCTTTTCATTTTCATACCCTCTATACTATTTATAGTATAACATATAATTATCGCTATTTCTAGAAATAAAAAAATATTAATTGTAATTAATATTTTTTTGTCTAACATTTGGTTTTGTTAATATTTCTTGGAGATAATCTGCTTGATATTTACTTTTTAAATATTTTTCTTCTAATTCATAATCAACTACTGAATTTCTTATTTTTTCTAAAGAAGATATTATTTTATCTGCTTCTTCATTAAATTCATTAGCCTCCTTTACTATTGAATTTAATTCTCTTTCAGTTTTACTTCTATTTTTATATCCACTTATAATTTCTTTACCCGCAATAAGCGCTATTACAGGATTTAACACAAAATTAGCTATTAAAAAGGCATTGCTTGGAAAGATAAAATAAAGTGCAATTAATGAAGCAAGCGCTCCAAGAGCAGTATATATAGTACTTTTTTGAGCAGTATATAATTCCTCTTTAAAAACAATGAATTCATTTTTTGCATCCCTTAATTCAAAATTTATTATATTTTTTTTTGCAACAAAGTCATTCAATATTTCCATAATATTCTCTGTATTTTTTTCCACTTCATAACTAACTTTTGGCTTTGATTCTTCTTTGGCAAATTCAAACACAATTTTTTCTGTTTCAAAAATTTTCAAATCACCAATATTTTCATTACTAAGTGCTTTTAATAAAGCTTTATTTTTTGTCATACATGTTCTCCTAATGATATTTTATCTAATTATTTTATTAAAAGCAAATAAAAAATCTTAAAATTTAAGATTAATTATTTTTTTCTAGAATAACTACTAGATCATATTCATTTAATGCATTATTAAATTCTAATGTATTTATATAACTTATTTCAATTGATAGTGTTTCTTTTTTTATATAATCATCAAAATCTATTAAAGCTTTTACTACTTCATTTGCAGCATTATATTTTATATTAATTCTATCTGCTACATTGAAATCCATTTCTTTTCTCATTTGTTGAACTTTAGATACAAATTCACGAGCAAGCCCTTCATTTACTAAGTTTTCTGTTAAATTAGTATTAAGCACTACAAAATTATTGTTTTCAGTTCCTACGTTAAAACCTTCTTTTGCAGAAACTCTTATTAAAGTCATTTCAGGA
The DNA here is from genome assembly GCA_964369625.1 of uncultured Muribaculaceae bacterium. Classification (GTDB taxonomy): domain Bacteria; phylum Bacillota_I; class Bacilli_A; order RF39; family UBA660; genus CAKOSP01. The sequence continues at coordinate 25,691 of CAYJFC010000013.1, read as the reverse complement.
GTAACTTCCATATCTTCATTACATAAATTAACTGAAATATTTTCATTATTATTAAGTTTATTTATGTCAGATAAAGGTAAATTTTCTAAAACTCTTTTAAATTCATTAATTTTATTTCCAAGCACTTTACCTACTACTTTAAAATTAGGTTTTACTTCTAAATTCATATATTTAGTTAAGTCATTTACAAATGTAACTTCTTTTACATTTAATTCTTCTTTTATTAAATTTATTAAATCGCTTAAAACATCTTTGTTTTTTTCATCTAACATAAGTTCGCTTAAAGGCTGTCTTACTTTTATTTTATTTTCTTCTCTAACTTTTCTTCCAATAGATATTAAACTTCTTACTAAATCCATTTTTTCTTCTAAAGATGAATCAATTAATGACATGTTACACTCATCGAATTTAGAAGTATGCACTGTCTTTTCCCCTGTTAAATTAATATATATTTCATCAGATATAAACGGCGCTATTGGTGCAACTAATTTACTAATTCCTACTAGAACTTCATATGTAGTTTTATATACTGATTTTTTTGAATCATCAAATTTTGATGCCCAAAATCTACTTCTATTTCTTCTAATGTACCAATTTGATAAATCTTCAGACACAAAATCCGCAAGCATTTTTGTCACTTTATTTAAATCATATTCTTCATAAGCGTTAGTTACATTTTTCACTAATGTATTATATTTAGAAATTATCCATTTATCTATATCTTCTCTATTAGCAATATCAATATCGCATTTTGATATATCAATATTATCAGTATTTGCGTATAAACTAAAGAAATTGTATGTGTTTTTAAGAGGGTTAAAAAACTTAGAATAAACTTCTTTAAATCCATTTGTATCGAACTTAAGAGGTGTCCATACTGGAGATACATATGGGATATAATATCTAATTGTATCTGCTCCAAATTCTTTCATTGTAGTAAATGGTTCAACTATATTACCTTTACTTTTACTCATTTTTTTACCATTTGCATCAAGTAACAATTCATTTACAAGTACATTTTTAAAAGGCGATACCCCTTTAACAAATGTAGATATTACAAGAAGAGTATAAAACCAACCTCTTGTTTGATCGATTCCTTCGCAAATAAAATCTGCTGGAAATTGTGAATCAAATAATTCTTTATTTTCAAATGGATAATGATACTGTGCAAATGGCATTGCTCCTGAATCAAACCAGCAATCTATTACGTCTGTGCATCTTTTCATTTCTTTACCACATTTTTCACATTTAATAGTTATTTCATCTACAAAAGGTCTATGAAGTTCTATATTATTATCTATTTTTTGTGATGACATATTTATAAGTTCTTCTTTAGAACCAATCATATGGTCATGACCACACTCACATCTCCAGTAAGGTAGCGGTGTTCCCCAGTATCTGTTTCTTGATATTGCCCAGTCATTTAAATTTTCAAGCCAATTACCAAATCTTTTTTCTCCTACAAAAGATGGATACCAATTAATTTTTTTATTGTTCTCAATTATTTTATCTTTAAAATCTGTTACTTTTAAATAATATGATGGTTTAGAATAATATATAAGTGGTGTACTACATCTCCAGCAATGCGGATAATTATGCACAACTTTTTGTTTTTTAAATAATTTATCATTTTCTTTTAAGTATTTTATTACATCTAAATCTGCATCAAATACAAGTTTACCTTGCCAAGGACCTTCACTATAACAACCATCTTCTCCTACTGGATTAAAAAATGGTAGGTCATATTTTTTACCAATACGCCCATCATCTTCTCCAAAAGCTGGTGCAATATGAACTATACCTGTTCCATCTTCCATAGTAACATAGTTATCACACGTTACATAAAATGCTTTTTTATTAGCTTTTAAAAATGGTAATAATTGCTCATATTCTAAATTTTCTAAATCCTTTCCAATATATTCTTTAATAATAGTTACATCATCACCTAATACTTTATTCATAAGGGCTTTAGCTACTATAAAATTATATCCGTTAGAATTTACTTTAACATAGCTCTCAGATGGATTAACACATACTGCTACATTACTTATAAGAGTCCAAGGCGTTGTTGTCCAAACAAGCAAATATGTATCTTCACCTACAAGTTTCATCGGAACAGTAACTGTATCTACAGTTACTTCTTTATAACCTTGTGCAACTTCATGCGAAGCTAGGCCTGTTCCACATCTAGGACAATATGGCACTATTTTATGACCTTCATAAAATAAACCTTCATCATAGAATTTTTTTAAAATCCACCACTCAGTTTCAATATAATTATTATCATATGTTATATATGGATTATCAAGATCAACAAATTGACCCATGTCCGTTGTTAAATTTTCAAATAATTCTTTGTTTTTCAAAACATTTTCTTTGCATTTAACATTAAATGGACCAATACCATATTTCTCAATATCATTTTTGCTTTTAAAACCTAATTCTTTTTCAACTTGAAGTTCTACTGGAAGACCATGGGTATCCCAACCAATTTTCCTTAATACTTTATTACCTTTCATTGTTTGATATTTACAAAAAGTATCTTTTAAAAATTTAGATACCATATGATGAAGACCCGGATAACCATTTGCTGTTGCTGGTCCATCATAAAAAACAAAATTTTCATTATCTTGATTTACTTCCAATGTTTTATTATACATGTTTATACTATTCCATCTAGTTTTTATATCTTGTTCATTTTCATAAATACTTTTTTTACTTAATTCTTTAAAATTTTTCATATTTTCATCCTTTCTTAAAATAAAAAAAGATAATACATCCAAAGGACGAATTATCTTCGCGGTACCACCTTATATTTACTCAAGGAACCTATAACGTGGTCAACCGTATTTTTTTACTATTTTCAAAAAATCACTCCCAAGTGATATTTATTTTATAAACCTATTAGCTCCCACCAACTGCTAACTCTCTTAAAAGTTATTTAAAATAAACGTATCTTGTTCATTGCTTTTACTCTTAATATTATACACTATATATATGTAAATATCAATTATCTTCCTTTATTTTGTGTATTTATAGTTTGGAAATCCATTTCTAAATAATTTAATATAATATCTATCATATTTTTTTCTTCTTCATTTAATGAATTTTTATTAACTGAATTATAACTTCCATTAACTTCATAATTTTCAGATGGAATACTTTTTAGGTAATGAAAATTTTGTTCTACATGATTATCTTTTTGTTTGTAATTAATATCTATACATATAACATTTTCATTAGTTTTATTAAATAATTCACCATGAACTATTTTAATAGACAATGCCCCTGTATGTCTTGTTATGTAGTAACGCATATTATTATCCTTACTATGCATTTGAAAATTTAAACACCCTTTAGTATCAAATTCATCACTATACATATTTTTATATACTAATGTTGTAGTATTTTTTTCGGAAGTGCTCATTAATACATTATTAACTTTTTGCAGAATTTCACCTGTATAAAAATCTAATTCAGAATTCGTATTTTTCATACTTAAATTTTGATTTTTAAACCACTGACTAGGTGTTAATTCTAAATTTAAATATCTGTTATATTCTTCTTTAAACATTTTTAATAAATCAAAAGTATTAGTATTTTCTTTAGTATCTAAATATTCTTTATATAACTCTATTATAGCTAATGCTAACCCATCTGCAGTTGGGATTTTGTAATATTCAATGTCAACTTTATTATCTATAAAATATTTTAAATTAAATCTAGTACCATTAATTAATATACCATAATCCCCTACAGGATATTTTTCTATATTTTTTTTAAATTTTTCAGAAAAATTAGCTTGCAGAATAAAACCGTTACTAGTTTCATCAATCAAAAAGTTACTAAATTCATGTAATTTTATTAAATTCACATTCATATTTTTAAATACTTCAAGTATTGTTATTAATTCATTATTTTTTTGCATTATATCACTCCTTATTTAATTTTATTTTATCATAGCTATTTTTTTATGTCAAAATGCTTTTTATTTAAAAGATATTTAAATTATCTTTATATTTTCTATATTTTGGATTTTCAATAGCTTTATTTAACTTTTTAATCATTGTTTTTTCTAATGTGTGAATATATTGTTTAGATGTATTATGAACCTGCGCAATAGATTCATATGTTTCTATTTTATTATCAACAAATCCATATCTACGTAATAATACATCAATTTGCATTTCGTTTTTTACAACTTCAATAATAAACTCTTTAATTATTTCTCTAAGATTTTCAAATTTTATTTCTTCACTAGGAAAATTTGTATTTGTTACAATTTCATCATTATAATTATTAAATTCTAAGACGCAATCTAGACTAATCATATATTTCATATTAAATACTTTTAAATATTTATGCACTTCTTCTTCAGATATTCCTAGTTTTTCTATAATAATACCTTTTGTTAAAAACATTAAATCTTCATCATATAACATTTTATATATTTTTTTTAAGTATTTATCTTGAGAATATTTTGGTATTCTCACTATATCTTCATTGTCATATACATGATTTGTAATCATTCCTTTTATCCATTTATATGCATATGTAGAAAATTTAATATTTTTATCTATATCAAATTTATCGATAGCCCTTAATAAACCTAAGTAACCTACTTGTAAATGATCAATAGTTTTATCATATGGAACATTTACTTGATCTATTAAATATATTACTAATCTTATATTACAATTTATTATATAATCTTTAGCTTTACTACTTATTTTTTCATTATTTCTTAGTATATAATCTTCATCATATTTATCTAATAATGGATAATTTTTTGATTCGTTAAAATTATTTTGAATTACATCATTGTTTTCATTTTGAGTGAATATGTATCTTCTTTTAAAATAATGAACCATATATTTTTGTAAAATAATTTCTAATTTAGGATTTGAATTAACTTTAGTTTCATCAAATATATTTTCAACATTTCTTAAAAATTTTTCATTTTCAAATAATGCATGCAATACTTTTTTAGGAACTTCATTCTCTGATATAAACTTAAGTAATTCATACTCGCTTTCTTCCTTATTTTCACCAGCTAACATAATATTGTTTATATAATCAAATAACACTTTAGTGCTTTTTAGTATTTTTATTACTTTATTTTCAGATTTAGATGAATGTATTAATTTTATTATTAAATCATTTTGCAATATATCATACATATATTTTAAATTAGTATACTTAACTCCATTATGTAAAATATTCAATATTTTGTCTAATTCTACATTTTCAGTTATATTAATTCCTTCTTTTTGTAACATAATATCCCCTTTTTTTCTGAATAATATACCATATTTTTAATTTTGAAGCAAATAAATAACACAATGCATTTTGCACTGTGTTATAAATATTTAAAATAAACTCATTTGAGCTGATTCTGGCATACCTTCAAAAATACCTAAATCGCGAAGTTTTCCAATTGTTGTTTGATTAACTTTCCCTCTAGTTGCAAAATCTTCAATACAGTAAAATGGTTTAATTAATCTTTCTTCTTCTATTTTATAGGCAACTGATTCTCCTAATCCATCAACGGCCATAAACGGCATTATAAGCGATTTATTAGCTTCATCAATCACAAATGTTTTAGCTTTAGATTTTTCAATATTGATATTTTCAAATTTAAAACCTCTAGCAAGCATTTCAAGTGCTACATTAAGCGTATCCGCTATAGCTTGCTCTTTTGCTGTAGCGCCAAATCCTTTTTCTTTTATTTCTGCTATTTTTCTTCGGATGCCTTCACTACCTTGAAGCATTGCATTAACATCAAAATCACTTCTTCTAATTGAAAAAAATGCTGAATAATAATATAAAGGATAATATACTTTAAACCAAGCCACTCTATAAGCCATCATAACATAAGCACAAGCGTGCGCCTTAGGAAACATATATTTAATTCTTCGACATGACTCTATAAACCACTCTGGAGCATTAGCTTCTCGCATATCATTTGCAAGAGGAGTCCAATTTTCTGGCTCTTTAGTTGGTCTACCTTTACGAACAAATTCACTTATTTTAAAGGCAGAAGCAGGCTCCATACCATAGTTTATAAGTGAAACCATGATATCATCACGACATCCTACTACTTTATTAAATGTTGCTACTTCATTAACTATTAAATCGCGCACATTTCCTTGCCATACATCAGTTCCATGTGATAAACCTGATATTTTTACTAAATCAGAAAATCTAGTCGGTTTAATTTCTTGAAGCATTCTAATAACAAAATTTGTACCAAATTCAGGAACACCTAACGTTCCTGTTGGACACATTATATCATCTTCTTTTACATTTAAGGCTTTAGGCGAATTAAAAAGTGATAAAACTTTTTCATCATCAAAAGTTATTGCAGATATATCTATTTTAGTTGTATCTCCTAAATATTTAAGCATTGTAGGATCATCATGACCTAATATATCAAGTTTTAATACATTATCATGAATAGCATGGAAGTCAAAATGAGTTGTATACCATGATTGATCAGGGTCATCTGCTGGATACTGAAAAGCAGTAAAATCAAATACATCCATATTTTGTGGTATAACAATAATTCCCCCTGGATGCTGACCTGTAGTTCTTTTTACTCCAGTACATCCTTTAGCAAGTCTTTCTATTTCAACTGGATTAAGAATTATTCCTTTATCTTCACAATATGCTTTAACAAAACCGTAAGCTGTTTTATCCGCTACTGTTGAAATAGTACCTGCTCTATATGCATTAGCTTCACCAAATAATGTTTTTACATGGTTGTGTGCTGATGCTTGATTATCTCCAGAAAAATTAAGATCTATATCTGGAACTTTCTCTGCTTTAAATCCTAGAAAAGTTGCAAATGGCATATCTTGTCCATCTTTTTTCATTAATGTTCCACATTCACATGTTTTATCTGGCATATCATACCCACTCGAATAATCTTCTGCAAACATTTTACCATCATCATAATGAAATATAGATTTTTTACATTTAGGACATACATAATGGGCCTGAAGTCCATTAACTTCGGTAATTCCCATTAATGTGGCAACTAAACTCGAACCAACTGATCCTCTAGAACCTACAAAATAACCATCTTCATTACTTTTTTTAACTAATTTTTCGGCAATAAGATAAATAACATCAAAGCCTCCACCTATTATACCGGCAAGTTCTTTTTCTATTCTTTCTTCAACTATTTCGGGAAGGTTTTCGCTATATATTTCATGTGCTTTATCGTACACCATTTTTCTTGTAATTTCAGCAGAATTATCTAAAAGTGGTGTATATAAATCTCTTTTAATGATTTCTAATATATCTACTGAAGATGCTATATTATTTGTATTAGTAATTACAATTTCATTTCTTACGTCTTCTGGTAGATATGAAAAAGCATCAAGCATTTCTTCAGTAGTTAAATAATACTGATTAGGAACTTCCATGCCTTTTCTATTAAGAGGATGAATCTTGCCTCCTGTTTTTTGATTTACAATTATTTTTCTAGAAGTTAAATCTTCTGGTCTTAGATTATGAGCATCACTAACTGCCACAACAGGTTTATCAAGTTCCTTAGCTAGCTTAATAAGCCTTTTAATGTAGTTTTGATACTCTATTTCACTATGAAATTTAGAATCTTTATTAATTAGATGAGTTACTACATTAACAGGATACACTTCTATATAATCGTAAAAAGCCATCATATTTCTTAATTCTTCATCATCTAAATTAAAGCCCATATCAAATACTTCACCATTAATACACCCTGACCCTAATAAAAGTCCTTCACGTAATTTAACAAGCTCTTCTCTTGGTATTTTAGGTTCTTTACCTTTAAATAAATATTTAGTATTCGCAGTAGATACAATTTTAAATAAGTTTTTAAGTCCTGCTTGATTTTTAGCAAGTAAACTCATATGAAACGGTCTAGCAAATTTAACTATATTTTCATGATCAATTAATTTTTCAAAGTCATCTGTTGTAAATACTTCATCTTCTTCTAAAGATTTAATCATTTTATAAAAACAACTACTCGTACCTTCACTGTCATAATCCGCTCTATGATGTTTATTCTCATCCCAGTCAACTTTTAAATTTCTAACTAATGTAGATAATTTATGATTACGCCAATCAGGATACATGGTTCTAGCAAGAGCCATTGTATCTATAACTGTATTATTAAATTCTCCTAAGTTATATTTATTACAGGCACTTTCTATAAAAGAAATATCAAAAGAAGCGTTATGGGCCACTAATGGTAGATCTTTAATAAATTCTAAAAATCTTCTAGTAACATTTTCTTCACTATCTTTACCGACTAGCATATCATCTGTTATTTCAGTTAATTTAACAATTATTTCTGGAAGTTTACGATCACACGATATAAGTTCATCAAAACGATCTATAATTTCCCCATCTTTAATTTTAACAGCACCGATTTCTATCAACTGATCTTTACCACTATTAAGCCCAGTTGTTTCTGTATCAAATACTACAAATTCCTGATTAACAAAATTATAAGTTTTATTTTTATATACTATTTTAGCCTCTGTATCAACTACATTCATTTCACACCCATATATAACTTTGAATTTATCTTCATCTGATTTATCTTTATTTATTTTCCATAGACTATTAAATAAATCTGGATATGCTTGCAAAACATTATGATCTGTTACAGCAACTGCTTTATGCCCGAGTAATGATGCAAAACTTACAAGAGATGATGCATCTATTACTCCATCCATTGCACTCATCATTGTATGAGTATGTAGTTCTACTCTTTTTTTCTCTGCGTTATCTATTAGCTTCACATTCTTTGAAGGAATAATTTCAATATTCCTAATTGTAAAAACTAGTTGTTTTAAATATTGATCTAGCTCAACATTACCATGAAAACGATACCAACTACCTTTTTTAATTTTTTTAACTATTTTATAAAAAGGAGTTTCTTCAAATCTAACTAATTTAGCCATATAACTATCAGTATTATCACTCATTTTAATATTTAAAATATATGCAGTTGCTTTTTGTCCTTTTCTTTCAATGGCTTCAAAATCAAATATATATGTTTCTACAATAACATTTTTAGTTTCGCCAAATATATTATTTAAACTAGTAACTTTACCTTCTTTATGTTCACCGCAAATTATAGTTTCTTCTTTTTCTTTATATTCAATAGTTTTACTTTTTAATATTGCATCAGATAAACTTCTGCTTTCTAAATTAGATACAACAAATTTGGTATTATATTCTCCTAAAAAATATTTTTTTAGATAATCAGATATACTCATTGCTTCATTATCTAATTCATATTTAGATAATTCATTTTTTATTGTTAATGTAATATTATTATTTTCTACTAAAAATTCATAATCTTTTAATATACTAAAAGATGGTCTTTCTTTTACTAATTTTTCTATATAAATATTTATATATTCTTTTAAAGTATCCTCACTTATAAAATCGTATATTAATTTAACAACACATTTTTTTCCTTGTATTCCATTTTTACTAGCTTCAATAAGATTATCTACATCATCTTTTAAGTAAACGGTGCTACTTTTAAGATAAACTTCAAAGCTTTCATTTTTTTTATTTAATACTACTTTTAATATTTCACAGTCATTTAGCTTTTCTGATGAAAACTTAATTGAATTAAAAAATCTCTTTACTTCCTGACTCATTATTTACCTACTTTCTTTTTAATACTATTTATAATAATAGTTACTTTATCAAATGATTTACTAACTTTAGCACCTATAAACACTAAATCACTATAATTTATTTCATTTAAAAGATTAATATGTTCTTTAAAAATTATTAAATCCTCTTTACCAGTTTCATCGCTAACTGTTACAAAAGCCATATCATCACCTTTTTTTGTTTTTATTCTTTTTATACTTTCTACTATGACAACTAAATTTATATTTTTAAATAAATTATTTTCTTTAAAAGATAGTTTCATTATTTTAGGATCTTTATATTTACTTGCTGGATGATTAGTTACATAAAACCCATAACTAGATAATTCTTTAGATAAAATAAAATGTTCATCGTATTCTTTTTCATTTTTTAATATAGGTTTTTCTCCGTATCCATCTAACTCTGCATAATTTTTAACTATTTCTTTATTATCAACCATTGTTTTTATATATAATTTAAAACTTCTTAAAGCACCTGCATAAATTAAAATATCCAAAAGTGTATTGTTAATATTTTTATTTTTAATACAAAAGTCAAAATAGTCAACATAGGGTTTATTATCTACTATTTGTTTACTTATTTCTTTAGTAATGCCTTTTATCATCGATAATGGCATTATCACTCCATTATTAATCACTTCAAAATCTACTTCACTATAGTTAACATCAGGTTTAAATATTTTTGTTCCATTTTGTTTAAGTTCATTTAAATAATTATCTGTTAAAGAAGAATTTTTACTATCCTTAAGTAATTCATTTAAAAATAATTTGTCTTCATAAACCTTTAAATATGCCATTTGATAACCTATTAAGGCATATGCTACTGAATGAGACTTATTAAAACCAAAGCTTGCAAATTTTGCTATTTTATCAAATATTTGATTTGCTATATTTGAAGGTACAGAATTTGCTAAAGCACCTTGAATAAATTTTTCTCTACTACTTTTTATTTTATCCTCTTTTTTCTTAGATATAGCCCTTCTTATAATATCAGCTTCTGAATTACTAAAATTACCAATTTTCACTAATATTTTTATTATTTGTTCTTGATATAATATAACTCCGTAAGTTTCTTTTAATATACTTTCTAAACTAGGATGAAGATAATTTATTTTTTTTGTATCTCTACTCTTAATATATTCATCTACATAATCTGATGGACCTGGTCTTACAAGTGCAACCGCTGCTACTATTTCATTAAAATTAGATGGCTTTAGTTTTTCTAATAATTTTTTCATTGAATATGTTTCATACTGAAAAATACCATCGGTTTTTGCTTTAGTAAATATATCAATGACTAATTTATCTGCTAAATCAATATTATTTAATGGGTTGCTATCTAACTGATTTAATATATTACTAATAACTGTTAAATTTTTAAGTCCTAAAAAGTCCATTTTCAAAATACCTAAATTTTCTAGATAATCCATAGTATAACCAGTAGTTATTGTATCGTTATTTATTCTAATAGGAATTATTTCATCTAAATTTTCACTACAAATTACTACTCCAGCTGCATGCGTTGAAATATTTTTTTTAAGACCTTCTAATTTAATTGATATCTTGTATAATTTTTCAATTTCAGGATAACTATCTATAAATTTTTTTATTAATGGATTTTGCAAATTTTCTAAGAGTGTATTTTTACCATTTATATTTTTTATAAATTTTTCAAATAAATTATTATCTATTTTTAAAATTTTTGATATTTCTCTAAGAATAAGTTTAGCTTTTAAAGTATTATAAGTAAGACCTACTGCTACTTTTTCTTTACCATATTTTTCTTTAACGTAATTAATTATGTCATCTCTTTTAGTACTATCAAAGTCAATATCTATATCTGGCATAGAAATTCTATCTTTATTTAAAAATCTTTCAAATAATAAATCATATTTAATTGGATCTATATTTGTTATTCCTATTGCATAACATACTAAAGATCCGGCGGCTGATCCTCTTCCTGGTCCCACTAGTATATTATTTTTTTTCGCATATAAAACATAATCATATACTATTAAAAAATAATCAGTAAATCCCATCTTTTCAATAACATCAAGTTCATAATTTAATCTATTAATATACTTTTCAGTAACTGTATTATTTAGTCTTTTTTTCAGACCTAAATGAGCTAGTTTTTTCAAATATTCATTAGAAGATTTTTCTTTGTCAAAAACTGGGATATATTTTTTATCATATTTTAAATTCAAATCAATTAGTTTGCAAAAAGAAATATATTCATTTATAATTTCTTCAGAAACTTTTTCAATACAACATTCATGAAGTAAACTATTTAGACCCCCTAGTTCATTTAGATATTCCAAATACTTTAAATCACTATTTTTAAACATTTTTATTTCTTTATTATATATGACATTTTCAGTAACTATTAAAGCATTAATTTTTTCTTCTTTATTTGTATAACTAATATATAAATCATTATAAAAAGAAAAATCGTTATATTCTTTTATTAAACTATATTCTAAAATACATATTAAATCATTACTGTATTTAATTAAACTTGTTTTATCTATATTATTTTTTTCTTTTAATGTATGTAATTTCAATAAATTTTTAAACCCATTTTCATTTTTAGCATACAAACATATTTTATGTTCATTAAAAATAATTTCAAGACCAATTACAGGCTTAATATTATTATTTTTACATTTATTATAAAATTCAATTGCTCCAGATAAATTATTATCACATACTGCACATACATCTATTTTATAGCCAAGACAAAAATTAATTAAATCATCTATTTTAATTAAACTTGATAAAAGAGAATAATCTGTTTTAATATTAAAAGGAAAAATATTCATAGTAACCTCAAAATAATTATATCATGTATAAAATTATATGTACATATTTCCAATATTAAATAATATATTAGTTCAATTTTAGCTATTATCAATTGACTTTTTCTTCATTTTATAGTACAATTTTACTTGACAAGAGGAGGCAACAAACATGGCGAAAAAAATAACAACTAAAAAACCTTTATCAGGTAATAAAAGATCTCATGCTTTAAATGCTACTAAAATGCAACAAAAGCCAAATTTACAAACTAAAAAAATTAATGGTGTATCAGTTAAATTAAGTGCAAGAGAACTTAAAACTTTAAATAAAAAAACAACAAAAAACGATGAAGTAGAAGCTTAATCGTTTTTTAATGTCATAATCATTGTTTCATAATCATCAGATTTGCATATATAAGAACCGCTAATTACATAGTCAACTTTCAGATTATGTAATTTTTTTATCGTTACATCATTTATTCCACCATCAACTGCAATATCAAATATATGTTTATTTTTTTTCATAAACAAACCTAAATCCTCGATTTTATTTATTGTCTTATTTATAAATTTTTGTCCCCCAGATCCTGGTTTAACACTCATAATAAGCACTCTATCAATATCTTTGTATAAATTAATAAAAGCCTCAATATTTTCATCTGGATTTATTACAATACCTGGTGAAATGCCCATTGATTTAATTTTTTCAATTAATTTAGCAGAATTTTTAGTGCTCGACGGATGAAAATATATGTTTTTTACAAAATGAAATTTTTTAAAAAATTTAAGAAATTTTTCTGGTCGGTTAACCATTAAATGAACATCTATTTTTTTTTTACTTAACTTTAATATTTTTTTAATAGTAAAGCGATTGAAATTTTTATTTTCAACATATTTACCATCCATTATATCCATATGAATATAATCAGCGCTAGAAATATTTATTTTTTTTATAGTTTCTTTTAAATTATATTTACTACTTATATAGCTTACTGCGACTTTCATTTAACTCCTTATAAAATTTAAGATAATTATTATATCTTTCTTTATTTATTTCATTTTTTAATACTGCTTGTTTTATTTCACACTCTTCATCAAAATGATTACAATCATCAAATTTGCATTTGTAATTTTTAAATTCAATAAAATATTTTTTTATATCTTCTTTTTTTATTTCAAAATCTATTGATGAAAAACCTGGTGTATCCGCTAAATAAAATTTACCTATTTTATATAATTGAGAATGCCTTGTAGTATGTACTCCGCGGCCGAGTGCTTCACTAATGGGTTTTGTTTCAATATTTAAATTTTTATCAAGTTTATTTAAAAGAGTACTTTTTCCTGCTCCAGTTTGACCAACTAAAAATGCTATTTTATTTTTAAGTAATCTTTTTAATTTAAACAAATTTTTGTTGCTTATTACTTCATAACCTATTTTTTTATAATATTTCATAATACTTTGAATATCTTTTTTTTCTTTACCTTTAAGTAAATCTAATTTAGAAAAGCAAAGAATAGGTTTAATATTTTTTGACTCATATATAACTATTAGTCTATCTAATAAACTTAATGATATATTAGGTTTTTTTGCACTAGTTACTATTAAAGCATAATTTATATTTGCAACTGGTGGCCTTAAAGATAAATTACTTCTTTTGCTTATTTTAGTAATAGTATTTGTATTAGTATCTATTTCTACATCATCACCTACTAAAGGAGATATTTTTTCATGTCTAAATATCCCCCTAGGTGTGCACGTATAATCGCCTACATCTGTACTAACAACATAGGAATTACTTATATTTTTAATAATTATTCCAGTTTTTAACATGTACCATCTTCCTTACAACTTAGTGTTGTATTTTGATTTTCATCACCATTTACTACATCTTCATCTGCTCCAGCTACAGTAATAGTGAACTCTTCACCTTCTACTATTGGAGTTCCGGCTGCTCTTGACTGTTTAATAATTGTGTCTTTTTCAAGAGTTGAAGTACTATCATAAATTATTTTAAATGGTAAATTATGCTCATTTGCAAAACTTTTTGCATCATCTATATCATATTTAGTAGTATCCGTAAAATCTGGGAAAATATTTATATTAGGAATATATAAAGTAATAATATCACCTTCGCTTAATTCCACTCCAGCTTCAACTGATTGTGCAATAATTTCATTTCCATCATATTCTTCTAAAAGATCTAAGTCTTCTACTATTTTTTGTTCAATTAATACTTGTAAACCTAACGTTTCTAATGATCCTTTAATTACATCGGCATTTTTACCTGAGTAATCTTCTATAACAAGTGATGTATTTCCTATAGAAATATAAAGAGTTATCTCAGATCCTGCTTTTCGTTCTGAACCTGCTAATGGGTTAGTTTTAATAACCATTCCTTCTTCTATATCTTTATCAGATTTTTCTATTACTTCATCTGCTAGAGAAAAACCAGCATCTTGCAAGGTATCTATCGCCTCTGCTTGTGACATACCAGTTACATCAGGTATTTTTATTTTTTCTGTAGAAGTAAGAACTGGTATTAATAATACTACTGTTGTAATAACTACAATCAAAGCAGTGAAAATACCACCCAAAATTATTAAAGTTTTATTTTGCTTCTTCAAATCTTTTTTTGTTATTTTCTTTGCTATTTGTTCTTCATCTCCATCCTTATTATCATTTTTAGTTTGTTCTGTTTTAACTATTTTCATTACTTTCGTTTCGTCGTAGTCCGTTTCAGGATATTTCAAACTAATTTTCGGTTCATTTTTTCTTTTATCATCTAAACAAGTTTTTAAGTCTTCATGCATTTCCCTTGCATCAGAATATCTATTTTTAGGATTTTTAGCTGTTGCTTTTAAAATTATATTAGCCAAACTCTGAGGAACATTAGAAACTACTGTTGTAACTTCAGGAACTGTTTCTTTCAAGTGTTTTAAAGCAATTTCAACTGCATTATCTCCGGTAAAGGGAAGTTTTCCAGCTAGTAATTCATATAATACTATTCCTATTGAATATATATCACTTTGCAGGCTTGCAGCTTTTCCCATTGCCTGTTCTGGTGGTAAGTAATGAACACTTCCCATTACAGAATTAGTTTGTGTAAGCTGCGTTGCGTTCATAGCTACAGCTATACCAAAATCTGTTATTTTAAGTAAACCATTATCTAGTATTAATATATTTTGTGGTTTAATATCCCTATGAATTAAATATGAATCATGAGCTACTGATAAACCATTAGTAATTTGCACTGCTATATCAACAACTTCACTAATTGTTAATTTACCTCGTTTTTTTAGTAAATTTTTTAAATGTTTACCTTCAACGTATTCCATTACTATATAATATTCGCCATCATCTTCACCAACATCATAAACTTCAACTATATTAGGATTACTTAAACTAGATGCTGATAAAGCCTCCCTTTGAAATCTTCTAACAAATTTTTCATCACTCGCTAAGTCTCCACGCAAAACTTTTACAGCTACTTCTCTATCAAGTATTGTATCATAAGCAAGATAAACATTGGCCATTCCGCCTTCGCCTACACTTTTTATAATTTGATATCTATCACTAATCTTTTGACCCTTCATTATCATCTAGTTATCACCACTTTCAGTTAATAATAACGCTACTGATATATTATCAGTTCCCCCTCTTGCATTACATTTTCTAATTAATTTACTTACTTTATCTTCTATATTTAAAGCATCATCATTTAATACTTTTTCTATTTGATCATCTGTTAACATATTAGTTAGACCATCACTACATAGTAAAATACCTTCACATGTTTTCTCAACGTCAAAAATATCAATTTCAGCTTTAGGCATTACCCCTAATGCTTTCATTAAAACATTTTTCTTAGGATGACTTTTAGCTTCTTCTTCAGTTAAATTACCTGCATCAACCAAAAGTTCAACTAACGTATGAGGTTTAGTAACTAAATGCATACGTCTATTTTTAACTACATATCCTGAAGAATCACCTATATTTCCAAAAATTAAATAATTTTTTGTATAAATTGCCACTACTAATGTAGTACCCATCCCAGTTGAATTTTCGTGGCTACCAGCATAATCTAGTATTTCTTTATTTATTAAATTTATATTATCATTAAGCCAGTTAACAGCATCTAATTTTGAACCAATTGAAGGACTTTCGATAAATCTTTTACCTAAATGAGTTAATGCCAAAGCAGAAGCTACTTCGCCTTTTCTATGACCACCCATTCCATCAGCAACAACAAGTAAATACTCATTATTTTGATTTTTCAAAACAGTAACACTATCTTCATTATGATCTCTAACTTTACCTGGATCTGTTAAATAAAATGATTTCATTATTTCACCTCTTTACTTCTAAGCTGACCACATGCAGCTGAAATTTTATTTCCAAATTTTTTTCTTATAGTTACATCTATACCTTTACTTTTTAAAATATATGCAAAATCTTTTACATTTTCTTCTAAAGATGAAGTATAGTTACTACTAGTAGAATTATAAGGTATTAAATTAACATATACGTTAATTCCTTTTAATAAATCCGCTAAAAGATTTGCATCTTGCAAGGAATCGTTCACCTTATTAAGCATAACATATTCAATTGTTATTCGTCTACTTGTTTTAGCTAAATAAGCCTTCATTGCAGATATCAATTTACTAATATTATACACTTTGTTTATGGGCATTATTTTGCTTCTAATATCATCAGTTGGCGCATGAAGTGATATAGCTAAATTAACTTGTAATGGAAAGTTAGCAAATTCCAAAATTTTAGGAACTAAACCACATGTAGACACAGTCATATGTCTTGCACCTATTTCCATCCCTTTAGGTTCATTACAAATTTCTAAAAATTTAATTATATTCTCATAGTTATCAAATGGTTCACCGATTCCCATAATAACAACACTATTTATTTTAGTTTCAATATGTTTTTCGATAAGTAAAATTTGTTGCACCATTTCATAAACGTTTAGATCACGAACTTTTTTTAATTTACCACTTTCGCAAAAATCACATCCCATATTACAGCCAACTTGACTAGAAATACAAACAGATAAGCCGTATCTATGTTTCATTAAAACTGCTTCTATAAATTCATTATCACTTAGTTTAAATAAAAATTTAGCAACTTCTTCATCTTCTTCTATTTTAGATATTTCAATTAATTTAAAAGAAAAATCTTCTTTAATTTTATCTCTTAATTCTTTTTTGACATTCAAAAAATCATCTGGGTTCCAAATTTTTTTACGATAAATCCATTCGACTGTTTGCGTAGCTTTAAATTTTTTCTCACCAATAGATTCGAAGTAATTTTCTAAATCTTTTTTTGTATAATCAAATATATTTCTCATAACAACATTATAACATGAAAAAACCAAAAGTTAAACTTCTGGTTTAATATCTTTATTTTTTTCGTAAAATAATTTCATAGCTTTATCAAATTCTTGATCGTCTTTAAGACCTTCTAAATATTCGCCAGCATCAATTCTAACACAAAAATCTTCTTCATCATCGACATTAGATAAATACATATATTTATCTATTTTATCAATTAACATATAATCTTTTTCATTTTCTAATGTAAAACAAGTTACTTCAATTTTATCTTCCATATCCGCCTCCATGATTTTCATTGTATGTATTTTCTAAATTTTGTAAATATGTATTATATTCTTCTTCAGTTCCAGTGTTGTTCACTATTTCTTCAGCAGAACTTTCTTTAATATTTTTTTTACTAGATTCAATAACAATACGTTCTTTCATTTCTGATTTTAAATTGTTATATCCTGCATCAGTAGATAAATCAAATCCTAGACTAGCTCCAATCGCAGAAAAATCACTTAATCCCTGAATAATTGCATTATTTGGATAATCAATTTTTAGCTGCGAAATAAATTTATTTATATTACTAGTTTTTTCAATAGGATATGCATCATAAACTTTATATATTTCTAAAACTACATCATCATAAGATTTTAATGTATCCCAGTTTATAACACTTTTACTTTCATCTACTTGAGAATTAACATCAAAATAATAACCGTTTATTGTAGAATTTTGAAATTCTTCTCCCATTATTTCCTCTTTGACCTCATTAATTTCTGTATTATATGTGTTATTATATTCTATAGCCTCGCCTACTTTAACACCGCCAAAATATAATATCGCAGCCGCTACTGCTCCTGCTGAAAATCTTTTAAGAAGACTATTTGTATCAAATGTTTTCTTTTTTCTTCTTTTAGGTATTTGTTTTACCTGAACAGAATTTTTTTTGGTATTTTGATTTAAAATATAATGAATATCTGCAAAACCATCATTATTAGTAGATGTAACCCCCATAGCTTCATTAAAAGCTTTTGTATATCTTTGATTAGCCTGTGAAGGATTATTTATTTTTTCATTTGTTTTATCTTCAAGATATTTTGTTAATTCATCCATGTAGCACCTCTTCTATCATATAAAAAGTATAACATATTTATTATACTTTTCAAACATTTACTTATAAATTTATTTTTTCCAATACGACATTATACATTTGATTTACAGCAATTTTTTCATTAACTTTAATTTTTATATAATTACTTGTATACCCACTACTATCATTATCATTATTTGATTCTATTAGAATTTCTAGTTTTTTATTGATAAATTTGTTTTTATATTTTTCTTCCAATATATTGGATAAATCAATTAAATTTCTAACTCTATTTTTTATTATATTACCACTTACATGTTCATCCATTCTTGATGCAGCAGTACCTTTCCTATCTGAATACGGAAAAACATGGATTTTGCTAAAATTCATTTTTTCACAAAATTTTAAAGTTTCCTCAAACAAATCATCATTTTCATAAGGATGACCAACAATTACATCAGTTGATATACTAATATCTGGCCTTACTTTTCTAATATCATTAATTTTATTTTCATAATAAGATAGATCATACTTACGATTCATTCTTTTTAAAATTTCATCACTTCCAGCTTGAAGTGGAATATGTAAATGATCACATACTACGTTATTATTTTTAAGAAGTTTTATAAAATCTTCTTTTAATTCAGTTATTTCTATACTAGAAATCCTAATTCTTTTAATACCATTTATTTTTGATATATCAGATATTAAATTAACTAAATTAGGATAACTTCCCGTGTGTATTCCAGTTAAAACTATTTCTTTTATATTATTATTTGCTAATGATTTTACTTCTTTTAGAACTTCATTATATAATTTAAATCTTACTTTTCCTCTTACATAAGGTATAACGCAGTAAGAACAAAAATTTTCACAACCATCTTGAATTTTAATATATGCTCTTACTTGACTAAAATTATCAATAAACATATTTTCAAATTCTAAATCTTTTGGATTACATATATTAATATAATTTTTATTTGTTTTAATGTATTCTTCAATTAAATCAGGAATTAAAGACTTATCTTTATTTCCAAGTACTATATCTATTTTAATATTACTATATTTCTCTATATCATTTTGCGAACTACAACCGCATAATGCAAAAATTGCATCAGGATTGTTCTTTCTGATAAATCTAGCTCTTTTAAGAGATTTATTATCAGAATTATTGGTAACGCTACAAGTATTTAAAATAGCTATGTCTGCCTTTGTTATATCTTCAACATAAGAAAAACCCTTTTTAATAAGAGTTTGTTTAATATATTCAGATTCATATAAATTTACTTTACATCCAAGTGTTTCAATATAAAAATTCATTTATCCCCCTAATTTAAAATAGATTGTAAATTCTTTAAAGTTTGTAAAAATTCTTCTTCTTTTTTATAACTAATTACTCTAATAGGAGCAGATTCTTCCTTTTTTAAAACATCACTAGAATACATATCTTCTAAATTTATTTTTTTTACAGATACACCATCTACTTCTTTTTCTTCCAAATAATTTAAATCATAATTTTTATTTTTAGTTACCAGTTCATCATAACTGATAATAGCTTTATCTTCCTGCTCTTTTTCAAATGTTGTAAAGTTAACACTTTTATTTGAACTATCTTTTTCTATCGCTTCTGAAATAAGTTCTAAATCACTTTTTTCTTTTGAACTATCTTCCTTTAATACTTCTTCATTTATTTTTATAAAATATATAAGAGAAATTATTAATATTAATAAAACAATAACTGCAAAAAAGAAAACAAAATCAACAAAAGTTAATGTTTGAAAAAAATCTGTTATATCGCTAATTAATTTCATTTTCCTCACCTACTAATTAATTTTACCATTTTTATAAATTATAATTAATAATCATAATACAACTTTACACATTCGTGTGTAAAATATTATAGCTTATTTTACATTTATTTGCAACTTTTAATTATTAATTTGAATGCTATAAGGATTTTCATATGTACCGCTTCCAGTGACATTTACATTCTTAGAAAGGCTAATTACAGGTCTGATGCTACGTAATAAATTGCCTGCTACATTAGATATTATCTTACCGTTTTCTGATATTAAAAATGGATAATAATTACTTGAATATTTTGCGCCGCTCATTAAATAAAAATCATTATCTGTTGTGTCATTTATTAAATATATTGATTTATTATCCTCTGATGAAGTAGCCCCAGCAAACATCGCTTCATCTACTGTCAAAAGAGCTATCTTAGAGTTAATTTCCTCTCCTATACATGTGTAAGTTGCAATATAATCTATTTGAGCTCTATTATAAGCTGCATATGTTAAATTGTTTGAATCAACTAATGAATTATCATTACAATATTTTTCATTTATAATGTAATCAGAATAATAACTTAAATTTATATCATAAAATGAATCTAAAGCTTTTTTTATTTCAGAGTTACCAAAATCTATGGCATCTATACTTTCGTAATATTTAGACATAGACTCTAAATCTTCATTTAAAATTAATTTAACCGATCCATCTTCATTTATTTTAACAATACGCCAAAGCGTGTCAGCAAACAAAACATAATTGTTATGAACACTTCCCCTAAAATAAAATATATCCTGATTATTTTCTGTTATTTTAATTAATCCTTCATCAGTGGTCGCGACATTTTTTCCAACATTCGTTACAGGCATATCTTTTATTTCATTATCATTTATTATTTTTTGACCAAAAGTCACTTTCTCTTCAGTAACTTTTTTCACAATTAGTTCTGCTTCAAAATACGATGCATCTATAACAAAAACATCTAAAGAATAACTGTGCGTTTCACCTGGTTTTATAAAAATTTCATTCTTAACAATTTCACTTTTTACTTCCCCAGATAAAAAACTTTGATTATTTAAAAACAATTCAAAAGAAGCTAAAATGTCACTTTCAACTCCATCAAAAGCTATATAATAACTAACCTCTTCACTACCATTATTCGATACAGAAAATGTTATATCTGTATTATTTGTTTTATCTATTATTACCGGCGACATATAGTTTATTGAAAGCGGTGAATCCACAACAACTGTTGCATCACTAGTTATTTCGTAATATAACGTATATCCAGCAAATAACAAAATACATCCAGTTATCAATAAACCTAAGAACGTCAGCGGTAGTTTAAATCTTTTTCTCATATATTACCACTGATTTAAGTTTACTAATATTTAAGTTTTTTGTCAAATGAAAATGGCTTAAAATAGCCATTTTATAAATATTTATTAAATTCTTTTATTTCTTTAGAATCTTCTAAATTTGTTTTATCTAATTTTTTAAACAATTCTTTTTGTTCTTTACTTAATTTAGTTGGAGTAAGTATATTTATAACTGCATACATATCTCCTTTAAAATTTCCTCTAACACTTTTTACACCTTTACCTTTTAATTTTAATTTAGTGTAATTTTGAGTACCAGGATTAATATCTAAATAAACATTTCCATGAAGTGTAGGTATTTCTTTTTTAGTCCCTAATGCCGCATCAGCAACCGTAATCGGCACTTCAATATATATATCATTACCATCTCTTTCAAAAAGAGGATGATCTTTTACATTAAACTGAAGGTAAACATCACCATTTGGTCCTCCGTTGTAACCTACTTCACCTTTACCCGTCATTCTAAGTTCATAACCATTATCAATTCCTTCAGGAACTTCTACTGTAATTACTTTTTCTTTATTAGTTCTTCCAGATCCCTTGCATGAAGAACACTTAGTTTCATAACTTTTGCCGTTACCTTTACAAGTGGGACAAGTTTTTTGGGATTGCATTACACCAAATAAGGTAGATTGCTCAGTTACAACTTTTCCAGCTCCCCCACATGTTTTACATGTAGCCTCGCCAAAACCACCTTTTCCATCACATTTTTCGCATGCATCATCTAAATCCAATTTAATATCTTTTTTAGTCCCGTATACAGCGTCTTCAAAAGAAAGATTTATAGTAACTCTAACATCAGTTCCTTTTCTTGCTGCTCTGCTGCCAGAATTTGATCTAAAACCTCCACCGAAGCCTCCGCCAAAAAAATCTCTTAATATAGAATCTAAATCTATGTCTCCTGCATCAAAACCGCCTCCAAAACCGCCGCCGAAGCCACCAGGTCCTTCAGTTGTTCCAGCATGACCAAATTGATCATAATTTCTTCTTTTAGTTTGATCAGATAAAACGGCATAAGCTTCGCCTATTTCTTTGAATTTTGCCTCAGCACCTTCCGTTTTATTTTTATCTGGATGATATTCTTTTGCTAACTTTCTAAATGCTGATTTAATTTCAGCTTCACTAGCATCTTTTTTTACCCCCAAAACATCATAATAATCTTTTTTATTCATTGTTTAATTCTTCCTTACTATTGTATATTTTTTCAAGTTCACTTAATGTATTTTCAAAATTTTTAAAACCCTTTGTATATAATTTTGAACTCATCATATCTACACCAGCTACTTTTAAAGCATCAACTGGAGATTTTGTAGAGCCTAATTTTAAAAATTTAATATAATTTTCTATAGCACCATCTTTTTTATCCCAAATATTTTGAGCAATTTCTAACGCAGCCATATATCCTGTTGCATATTTATAAACATAATATTTACCAAACATCATTGAAAGTCTTACCCATTCGTAAGTAAATAACTCATCCGATAAGAATATATCAGAATAATATTTTTTGAGTAACTTTGAGTATTCTTTATTTAAAATATCAACCGTAATATTTCCATATTTATCATCATAATCATGAATAATTTTTTCATAGTCAGCACTCATCGTACTTTTTCTCATAATAAATTCAAAATCTTTTAATTTATCTTCAAGAAGAGATAATTTTTCTTCTTTATTTTTACTTTTATAATACAAATATTTATTAAGTAATATTTCATTAACCTGACTAGCTACCTCTGCCACAAAAATTTTATTTTCGTAATTGCTAAAATTATTGTTTTCTTTAGAATAACTATAATGAGCTGCATGACCTATTTCATGAAATAATGTAGATACATCTCTAAATTTACCCTTATAATTTAAAAATATGAATGGATGAGTTTTATAAGCACATGTTGTATATGCTACCTCATTTTTATTTTTATTAGGATGCACATCGATCCAAGATTCACTAAACATTTTGTTCACTAAATTACTATAATCACTTCCAAATAACAAACAAACTTCCAATATCAAATTTTTCGCTTCTTCGTATGAATAATCCTTATTTAAGGCACTAAACATATTTGTACTTATATCATAATATTTAATTTGTTTAGTTTTTAAATATTCTTTTTTAAACCCCCAATATTTATCAAATATTTTAATGTTTTTTTTCACATTTTTTAATAAATTTTCATATATTGAAGCATCAACATCTTCTTTATATAACATCATATCCAATGTAGTTTTATATTTTTTCATTTTACTTATTAAATTGTTATGATGAATAATTCCGCATAAAAGAGTTCCTACTGTATTATTAACAGATTTTAGTGATATAAAAAATTGGTTATATATTTCATTTTTATTTGTATCATTTTCATTCATTAATAAAACTTCATAATTACCATTAGTGATTTTTTGGTCTTTATACTCGCCAAAAGGCATATCTATATTTAATACTTTTAATATTGCTTCTTGCATTGTTTTTACCGAAGAAGAAAATGATGTAATCATGTTTTCTTCAGTTATGCTTAACATATGTTTTTTTGATTTAAATATATCTATTAAATTAATTTCATATTTTTTTAATTTGGGTTCCATATTTAAATATTTATTTATAAATTTATAATCTTTTTCTAAAATTTCAGGAATTAAATATGAAGCAGCTATTCCATATTTTTGATATAAAGAAATAACTTTATTAAAATTTTTATTATTAGTAGCATTTACTAAATTCATATCAAATTTTAGTTTAGTATACACATATAATTTTTCTAAATCCATACTTATTTGTTCATCTAAAGATAAAACTTCATATAGTTTATTAGGATTTAATAAAACTTTTTTTCTGTATTTTTTAATTTTGTTTATTTTCTTTTCTGTTTCATTTAAATCATTAATAAAACTTTTATCATCTATATATAAATCAAAAAGATTAGCTTTTTCATTTTCTAAAACATTATTCATAAAATTCCCTTTCATAATAGAAAGGTTCTAATTATAGAACCTTATTTCTTTTCTTCAAATTTAGCTTCTTCTACATTGTCATTAGAAGTATTTTGCTCAGCATTTTCTGCACCAGCTCCAGCACTTTCTTGTTCTTTAGCTGCAGTTTCATATACTTTGGCTGCTAAATCCATAGCAATTTTATTTAATTCTTCTGTTTTAGTTTTAATAACTTCAGTATCATTAGATTCTAAAGCTTTTTTCACTGCCTCTATAGCATCAGTTGCTTTTGCTTTTTCTTCTTCTGTTACTTTATCTTTTAAATCCTCTAAAGCTTTTTCTGTACTAAATACCGCTGCATCAGCTTCATTTTTAACACTAGCTTCTTCTTTTTTCTTTTCATCAGCTTCTTTATTAGCCTCTGCTTCTTTAACCATTCTTTCAATTTCTTCATCACTTAAATTAGTAGATGCAGTAATTGTAATTGATTGTTCTTTATTTGTTCCTAAATCTTTTGCTTTAACATTTACTATACCGTTTGCATCTATATCAAACGTAACTTCGATTTGAGGCACTCCACGTCTAGCTGGCAGAATATTACTTAATTGGAAATTTCCTAAAGTTTTATTATCAGCAGCCATTGGTCTTTCACCTTGAAGTACATGTACATCTACAG
>CAYJFC010000012.1:31685-37891 GCA_964369625.1 uncultured Muribaculaceae bacterium | reverse complement strand
ATCGTAAGATTGGTTTTTTTGTGTTTTCATGAAGAAACTAGTAGAAAGGTTGGTTAAAATGTTAAAGATAATTACACAAAAAGTGTTTCAGATTTTGTCAAATAAAAGAGTTATTTTATTGAATGATTTTATATAGATTTTGTTTTATCATTTTCAATAACCATTGAAGAACAATTAAAATAAGGAATATAACCATTCATATAATTTGTAATAAATTCTTCATTTAATACAGGTATATCTGGATTACCAAATATAGGTTGTCCATCTATATCATATTCATATGAATCAGTTACTTGATTATTATCACCATAATAATCTATTGTTATTCCTGTACTGTTTCTATAAATTTTTATTGAAATTTTCCCATTAATCTGATGGAAAAATAATTCATTTGTTGGATTTTTTTGATATTTAAAATACTCATTTTCTTTTGTATTTTTATTATATTTTTTTATTTCTTGATTTTTATGAATTAGTTGGTCACCAATACCTATTTCTTCTGAAATTATTGAATAAACCCCATCTTCATTTTCTAATAAATCTGTAGTAGTAATGTTTTTATTTCCATTTTCATAATTGTAATTTTCTACTACAGTCCTTTTTCCTATAGTGTTTTTGTTATAATCAATTATATCTTGTTCAAAAATTTCTGAAAAATTTGCAGATTGGTTTTTTTCTATATTTTGAGAATATAAATATGATTTAATATTTTCAAATTCTTGATAACAAAGATCAATCACCTGATTTTTCCACTCGCTATATTCCTTAGATAATTTATCAATTATTAATTTATGACTATCATTGTTATATTTCTTTAACTCTAATAAATAAGTCAATAAATTCATCATCTCTTTAGCTTTTAATTTAGTAGAAATTTCTAAGTTTTTAATTTCTTTTTCGCTTTTTTTAGGAACCACAATTGGACTTAATTCAATAGTAAATAGTTTACCGTATCTATTTTGTTCAGCGTTATTCATTTGTTCAACACCAAATTTTATGTTAATGTTTGATGGCGCGAAAATTATCTCATCCTCGCCACCTCCTAAAATTTTTTCTAAATCAATAAATGGTACATTACCTTCGATTTTACAAAATGCTCTATTTTCTAAATTTCTTTCTCCATTTTTATCAGGTTTAGTTGAAAATTTAAGGGTTTCACTTTTATTAGTAGAAGAGGACATAAAACTAGTGTTAGCGCCGGTTGACATTAATTCTTCTATTGTTTTTAAACTTGTTCCTCTATAACAATCTTGATTATTATTCTCCTTAATAGAATATTTTATTATTGCTGAGTATATAAGTTTAATATTATTAAAATATTCAGTAAAATTAAATGATTTTACTTCTTCTAAAAATTTTGGAAATTTGTTAAATAATTGGTGTTCACTATTAATACCCTCTCTTAAAAGCATATTTATTATTTTATAATCATTTGCCTGATACTTTTTTAGCGCTTCTATTTCTTCGTTAGTTATTTGCATATTATTCGCCCACTTTCTTAAATTTATGTAATTATATTGTACTACATATTACATCATAAAAACATTAAATATTTAGCATTACATACTAATTTACAATTATGGGTATAAAAATTCTCCAGTACCATTATTTGCATGAAACTGACCATTCACTTCATCCCAGTAGCCTATTTCATTTGTATCATTTAATATTACTGGGATATAGTATTTCAGCAAATTTCCTGTTGTTGCATCAGTAACTTTAAAATACTTTCTCATACCTTGCATATTACGATTATCTGCAGATACACCATCAAATGCAAGTAAATTACCTCCTAATATTAATTCAGCTTGTTTTTCTTCAGGTATAATTGCTTCTCCAGTAAGATTATAATCTGTACCACCGATAGTTAACCGTTCTCTAGAAAAGTACATTTCATACCATACATTTTCCAAAACATTAGGTGTCATAACTTGAGATGACGTACCATAGGAAGCAATTACTTGTGTGTTGTTTACAAATACCCCTAATGAATAATTAGGGTCTATTCTCCCGCCTAATATCCATGAACCAGAATTATTTCCAGTTCCTGTATCAGTAATTAAAAATTCATCTTCAAATATATAATCTCCAGTATTCATTAAATCTAAGTACATCCACTGTGTTCCAGTACTTCTAATATATTCTAATTTTCTATAATTTACTTCCTTAAATAGATATTCTAAGCTAAGCGTTAAATTTGTATCTGTTAATGAAGTATTTTTATGGAAAAATTTTATTTCTAATTCCGCTATACTATTTTCTAAAAAGTACTGTGCTTCTTTATCTATTATTTCATAACCTATATTGCTGTTCGACAAATTATTTTCAGTAATTAAATCTAAATGATAATATATATCATCATCATTTGTTACTTCAATCAAAAATGTAATTGATGAATTGATATTTGGTAACGTAACAAAAAAATCACTACTATTCGGTGAGAAAGTTGAAGAATAAGTTTCATATCCTCCATTTGTTGTTTCTTTAATGGTTATATTTGTAATTTTTATTCCTTTAGATGCAAGTACTGTTGCTTCTCCACTAATAGTCAATTCAGTATTTAATGCGGCATACCCAATTGACATAAATATAATTGCACTAAAAATTATAAATGTAACAAATAAATTTAAATTATTCATTTTAATTTTCATATAATTACCTTCTTTTTAAATATTTTTAGAACATTAAACTAAAAGATTCTAAGGCGCTAAGAATGCTCCAGTTCCATCATTAGGACAAAATACATCATTTATCACATCCCAGTATCCTACTTCTCCTGCATTTGCACCTTCAATAATCTCTGCTGGAACATAATATTTTAAAATATCACCATTTAGGGCATTAACTATTTTAACAGCTTTAATATATCCTATAAAGTGTCTAGGATCATATCCTCCAGCATATGCTTCTGTTGCCCCACCAATTCTAATTGTTGTTTCATATTCTGGTGGTATTATTACCCTTCCATTAACTGAATAATTATAATTATCTATCGTATGTTTTACTCTAGAAAAATATAAAGTATGCCACCCACTATTAACTGCAATATTAGGTAGTTTAGCTGATGTAATTCCTCCATATCCATTAAAAACACCACTTTTTCCTATGAATACACCTAATGTATATGCAGCAGTAGTCCTTCCAGATATTATCCATCCACCATCTCCAGCGGTGTGAGCTGTTTGATTAAATTCTGTTTCAAATATATAATCACCCGTATTAGATAATCCAGTATCTATATATTCATTTCCAGAAAACTCTATATAATCTAGGTTTTTGTATGTAATTTTTTCAAATACATAATTTAATTCTAAATTTAAATTCTGATTTATATCATTATAATTTTTATAAGAAAATGTTATTTCAATTTCTGTAACACTATTGGGCTGTAAATATATTATTTCTTTATTTAAAATTTCATAATTAATATCAGTATTATTATTTATCTGCTCTATAATATTATCTAAATGATAATAATCCGTTGTATCGTTTGTTATTTCTATTACAATAGTAATTTCAGAATTACTATTAGGTAATACTACACCTATATTACTTGTAGTATCTATATAACTTGGAGTATATAATGTACTAGCTCCATTACTAATGTTTTTCATAGAAATACTAGTGATTCTAATATCTTTATGTACATGAACAATGGCTTCACCACTTATTGATAATTCAACATTTAAAGCTGCATAACCAATACTCATAAATAATATACATAATAAAATTATCGACGTTGCAATTATTTTCATAATCTATCCTTTATATTAATAGTTTACCTTATTTATTATATTTATTCAACATACTTAGTAATAAAACAATAATTATAAACATTTAATATGAAATATTAAAGTAATTATCTAGTTATATGTTTTAATATATCAGTTCTTTTTAATAACCTAGTATATGATGTATTTTTAGTACATACAATATCAAAATTTTGTTTGTATTCTTTTAAACTGTCTTTATTTTTAACTTCGTGAAAACCTATACTAAATGTATTGTCACTTTTAGAATTTTGAACCATATCTAAATCCCCTAAAGAGTCTCCAAATAAAATATTTTTATCTCTAGCACAAGAAATATTATCTTCTAAAATTATTTCATTTTTATTTAGTGAATGTATTAATTCATTACTAAGACCAATAGCGAAATCATTTTCGAATTTTAAATTATTTGATATTACTTTAATATTATCAAAATAACAATTTTCTTTAATTAAAAATTCTTCAATAAAATTACCTATTCCGGCAGATAATATTATTACAGGAATATTAAATGAATATAATTGATATAAAAAAAGTTTTGCCCCTTCTCTAAATTTCATAAATTTATTTATATATATAGACTCTTTAATCATTTCTTTTTTTACATTATATTGTATTAACAATTCAATATTTTTTTGCCACCACATAGGTAATATTTTTTTCTTTTCATCAAGGGATATAGTAGGATCAACTTCTATAGGTCTATAATAATTATATAATCTATTCATTTCTTCTGAAAATGTTTTAGGTAACTGCGCACTACCCATTAATAAACCCCACGATCCCATACTAAAACCATCTGTAAGGGTTTTATCAAAATCAAATATAGCCACTACATTATTTGTATTAAATTTTTCTAATTTGTAAAAATTGTTAACAAAAATCATTTTTATCACCCACTATATAATATTATAAATATTGTAGTTTATTATAACATAAAAAAAATAGTTTTATAAAACTATTTTCTTTTTCTTTTTATTACGATATAAGTAGCAATGACTAAAATTAATATTACCGAACCACCTACTATATAATAAATCATATTACTTTCTTCTTCAGCTATATTTAAAATATCTTTAGTTGTTATATTACTTTCTAAATTATCTGCTTTTATAATAACATCTTCACTAGGTTTTTCTATTACTACGTAAGTGCCAGGTTCAGTAATTAAAAAGCTATAATACCCATCATCCGTAATTTCAACTTCTAATAAATTTTCACTTGTAATATCTTCCATTAAGTTTATTGCAACTACATCATTTGCAACTTCGGCACTTTTAATTTGTAGTGTAATATTATCTTTTAATACAATTATATCTTGAAATAAATTTTCATAATTATAACCATCTGTTTCTATCATATTGTAACGAATTTTAGTATCTAATATTTCACTAGATACCATATTTAAATTGTTATCAGATATAAATTTTAAGTGTTTTTCACTTTCGGTTTTTTTATCTATTATAACATCATAATATATTTCTTGAGTTAGATCATTTTCTAACTTTATTCCCTCACTATATGTATTGGTAAAGTTTACTGTCATTTTATAGTTTTCAGAACTTATCTCCATATTATTTAAGGATTTAATAGTAGTTTCAACATCCACTGAATCAAATTGTTGCTCAGATAAATTATTATTTAAAAACCAATAATATGTGTAATATGATTCCATATTTTGAACTACCGGAAAACTAAATATTTCTTTTAATAACTCATCTTCATGAGCAATAGTTTGTGAATTTTCAATAGACATAACTACTTCTTTAATATACAAATGTTTATCCATTGGATAAATCATAGTCATTTCAGTATAATCTTCATTATAAGTTTGTAAATGTGGTTTACCAGTACTATCTATATGAGGACATGCAAATATATTACTTGGTAATAACATTATCATTGCACAAACAATAATTATTTTTTTTCGCATACTTTTTTCTCCTTTTTTTTATTTATTAACAAAAAGATAAATATAGTTATAGGAATTGTAAATAAAAGACCTATACTGCCTGATATTGCCCTTAATATTTCAGTAGATATTGATTCTAAATTAATAATTTCACTAACGCTTTTTTCAAAACCTACAAAAAGTAATAATAATGATAAACTACTACCTGTATAAGCTAAAATTAATGTATTTACCATTGTTCCCATTATATCTTTGCCAATATTAAAACCAGATTGTATTAAATTTTTATCAGTTATTTTAGGTTGATGAGTTTTTATTTCTATTAAAGAAGAAGTAAGTTCTATAGCTACATCCATACATGCCCCTAAAGAACCAATTAAAATTCCAGCAAATAATAAACCTTTAAAATCAAATGCAATGTCCAGTGGTAAATAATTTAGCATTTGTTCACTTTCACTTGCTACCCCTGTTAAATGCATTACATTAGAAAAAATAAATGCAAATAAACCTGCTATTAAAAGACC
>CAYJFC010000012.1:0-31585 GCA_964369625.1 uncultured Muribaculaceae bacterium | reverse complement strand
TTGATTTTTCGTAACTATGAAAATAAAATTCTACATCCTCATTTATTACAACAGCATAAACATTGATTTTATCATTGATATCTAGCATTATATCATTAGAATTACCTGTTAAGGTATTTTTTATTTCTGCATTAATGCCTTCATATTTTTCACTAATAAGTTCTATTTTTAATGTTTGAACTAAAGTTTCATCATAATTTTTTTCACTTATTATTTCAACAACTTTTGCTGTATATAAATCCGTTTGAAAATCTTCATTTAAATTTTCATTAGCATAAACAAAAGTTGGTAATATAAGTAATATTATAAATAAAAATATTCTATTTCTGATATTCATATGCTTCTAAAACCATTTCCTGATGTCTTTCATCAACTCTATTAACTCCTGGAATCAAACTATTATGAAAATATATATCAACCACTCCAGTCATTCCGTTTCCTCTTATACTATCTAAGTTTATACCCGAACCAGTTGATCCACTTCTATTATCTATAATTTGACCATATTCGTAGTTTTCATCACCTGAATGTGCAAATGGAGAAATAGATCCAGCTATTTGAAACTCTCCAACAGTAACTATAACTGCTCTTCTAATTATGTTCCAGTCACCTCCTGCTGTTTCAAGTAATTTATCAGTATCATCTAAAGAAAGTGTTTCTACATCTGCTAGTGTATCAAATCCACCTTCTATTCTACGCACACTATATGTTATTCCTGTTTCTATATCTAAAACTTCAGCTTCCATTCCTTCTTCAAATAATTCCAAAGCTTCTGTATAATGTATAAGCTGTGTATCCACAGTTTCTTTTTTTATATTTTCTTCACCACAGCCACTACTTATTAATACAATTAATGTAAATAACAAAATATTTTTTTTCATTTTCCTCACCTCTTTAATATTATAACATAAAAAAATTCTTAAAACATTTATTTTAAGAATCCTTTAATAATTATTTTTTCTGCTTCTTCTTTACTTAGTCCTAAAGTCATAAGTTTCAAAAGCTGCTCTCCTGCTATTTTTCCAATTGTTGCTTCATGAATTAATTTTGCATCAACATGATTTGCTATTACTTCAGGTTTGGCTATTACTTTAGCATTTCCTTCTAATATGGCATCACATTCACTATGTGCATATGATGCAGCATTTCCAGTTAATTTAGAAATAAATTCTTGAGTTGAATTTTTAGTAGCCACTGCCCTAGATATTAAGTGACAACTTGAATTTTCTTCTGCCATTACAACATCAAAAATAGTTTTTGCATTTTGATCATCATGTGTTTTTATATTTTCTCTAACAATCAAAGTAGCATCTTTTTTTACAATTCCTTTAGTTGTTCTAATTGTTGAATTTACACCTTCTATTTGTGTTGTATACATTTCTAGTTTACTTCCAGTTTCCAAATACACTTCTGTTACTGGATTTAGTATTTTATTACCATGACCTTTACCATAATGATTTTCATAATACTTTACTTTAGCATTCTTACTTACATAAAATCTATGTATCCCAGAATGTTCTGATGATGAAGCAGTACAGTTAAATATACCACAACCTGCATAAATACTTACTTCAGCATTTTCACCTATATGAAAATCATTGTACACTTTATCATTTAAACCACCACTTGATACTACTACTGGAATAAATACAACTTCTTTTACACTGTTTTCTTTTACATAAATATCTATACCACTATTATTTTCTTTACTAACTATATTTATATTATCATTAACTTTTTTTGAATACAAAGTTCCATTTAAACGAATATTATGTGCAGATGTATCTATATCTTTTATTTTAGTAACTTTTTCTAAAATATTTTTTTCTTCATTATTCATTTATTACCTCTTTATAAGTTCCTATTTTAGAAATCTCACCATTTTTCAATAATATAATTTCTTCAGCTATTTTCATTATTTTTTCTTGATGAGAAATTATTATAGTCGTAGAATTTTCATTTTTCAATTCTTTAAATAAATCAATTAATTCATTAAAACTCCATAAGTCTATTCCAGCCTCAGGTTCATCGAAAATTGTCAATTTATTTTTTCTTAATAACACTGATGCTATTTCAATTCTTTTAAGTTCTCCGCCAGATAGTGTATTATTCAGTTCTCTATTAACATATTCCTCAGGGTTAAGACCAACTTTTTTTAATATATCCTTAGCTTCAAATAATGTTAAATTATTATTTGCTGATATTTTTAAAATATCATATATATTTAAACCTTTAAATTTTACTGGCTGCTGAAATGCAAAACTAATTCCTAAATTAGCTCTTTGATCTATCGTTAAATCAGTAATATCTTCACCATTATAATATATTTTTCCACTACTTGGTTTAATTAATCCCATTATAA
The DNA here is from genome assembly GCA_964369625.1 of uncultured Muribaculaceae bacterium. Taxonomy (GTDB): domain Bacteria; phylum Bacillota_I; class Bacilli_A; order RF39; family UBA660; genus CAKOSP01. The sequence goes on along the minus strand of CAYJFC010000012.1, from coordinate 29,223 downwards.
CTTTCATTAAACTAGATTTTCCACTTCCATTTGGACCTGTAATAACGATAAATTTATTTAAAGCTATTTTTAAATTAATATTTTTTAATATTAATTTCGAATCTATTTCTAATGATACTTCTTTTAATTCTAACAACATTATTCTTTCTCCTTTAATACTTTTATCCATTTTGGATTAGCATCTACTCTATTTTTTATTATTTTAGTTTCGCAACCTTCACAAGCAGGATTAATATTTACATTACAATTACATAATTCATTATCTATGTGTATTGTTTTTTTTATATATTCTTTTAATTTGTATTTTGTTTCCATAGATACATATTGACTAATAATATCTATATCTTTTTTTGCTATATCTTCATCTACATTTAATATTCCCACAAAAAATAGTTCTAATAAATTTTCTTTTATTATTATTTGTTCAGCTAAAGTTTTAGCTTCTTTTGTTAATACTATATCACCATATGTTTCATAAAAAATCAAATTATTATTTTTAAGTCTAAGAAGTGCTTTTGATACACTAGATTTAGAATAATTTAAATTATTTGCTATATCCGTCACTCTTATTTTATTATGTTGAAGATATAACATATACATTGTTTTTAAATATAAATTTTGTGTGCCTTTCATAAGAACTCCTTTTTGTTGGTTATAGTCAACATTTTATATTATATTTGTTCTTTTGTCAATTAAAAAGACATCTATACCGGATATCTTCTTTTAATTATTAATTCTTTAGTATCTTCTTTTTTTATTTTTTTATCTTTTATTTCATACAATTGAATATCGTACAAATTACCTTCCTCAAGATAATAAAAATTCATTTGGATAAACCCTGGATTTGATAATGATTTGTTATGCGGGTTTGATAAATGAGATAATTTAAATGCATGAATATTATCTGTTCGGTTAGGAACTACTATTTGCTTGTATTTATACTCATGACCATGTCCTCTAAACTGAATATCAGGTGTACATAATGGTATTGGCAAATTAAATTTATCTATTGGATGTTTAAACGATATAGCATTTCCAAATATTTTTATAAAAGCTTTTTTATATCCAATTGTTATAAAATCTTTTCTATCTTTTGCCAAATTAATATTCAAATCTATTTTGCCATGTTTTCTCATTAAATAATCATGATTTCCCATTAGAGCATAATTATTAATATTTTTATCATAAGGATAATTTTTTAAAAAATATTCATATTGTTTTGCATATGAATTTATCCCAATTTTAAAATCATTTTCAATACTATCTATAATATCACCCACTATATAAATATCTTTAATATTATTTTTTACTGCATAATTATAAACATAATCTAAGTATTCAGGGTGATCATCATAATCTCCTAGATGTAAATCTGCTAATATAATAATTGAATTAGGTTCAGAATATATATTATAAAAAAAATTATCATATATCATATTAGAAATAAGTTTTTTTTCACTTTCGTTTAAATTTTCACATTTAGCTAAATATCCTAACATAATTAATAAATCACTTTTATGAATATTACTATTTTTTAGTAATTCTGTAAATGTGACATTATTCTTTATTAAAGTTGTTAATTTTTCTTTATACATATAATTACCTATTATAAATTATTAATACTTTCATTAATTTTTATTAATGCCTTTTTTCGCGCACTTATATTATTTTTTTCTTCACTTGTTAACTCTGCAACTGTTTTACCAGATGAAAGCTTTAATATACGGTCATATGCAAAACCATTTTCACCTTTTATACAGCTAGATATAACTCCATTAATTTCACCTTTTTTTATTATTTCATGTTTACCATCATAATAAGCAATAACTGTTATAAATGAAGCACTTCTATCACTTTTTCCATTAACTTTATCAATTAATGCTAAATTTCTTTCATCATCTGTTTTATTTTCTCCTAAAAAGCGATGAGATAATACACCAGGAAATCCATCTAAAGAATGAATACATAATCCTGAATCATCTGATAACACAGGCATTTTAACAACATCGTAAATTTCTTTTGCTTTTTTTAAAGCATTACCTTCAAAAGTATTTTGATTTTCTTCAACATCTACTTTTACATTTATATCATTTAATGATAATATTTCATAATTATTTAATATGCTTTTTATTTCTTTAATTTTTCCAACATTATTACTAGCAACTACTATTTTTTTCATATTTCTCCTATTTTTTTGTTTTATCAATCACTTTTTGTATATATTTGTTTTTTTTACAATAATTATTCTCTATAATTAATTTAAATATTTTTGTAGCTAAATCATAATGTGGGAAATTATCACTTATATTATGCATACTAATTGGATATAAACTATCAGTTCTAGATGGATAAATTATTTTATGAATATTTGCTAATTTATCCCTAGAATTATTATTAAAACTCCTTTTTAATATTATTATTTGACCATTTTCATTAAGTTTATTAATATCTCCAATAAAATTTTTTTGTAAATTAAATAATCCTTTTTTACATATTATATAATTATAAATTTTAACTTCATTCCCAAAAAATTCAGTTCCATTATCTCTAATAGGTAGCATTTTTGTAATAATTTTAACATATTCATATTCATCACCAGTATACTGACTTAATTTGTTTGCAACTAATTTTCCCATTGTTTTAACATCATATAAACAATATTCATTTTCAAAATCATCTAATATTTTATTCTCAAACTCAATTTCATGTTTAAATTTAAAATTAGATTTATCTATTAATGTAGCAATTCTTTCTTCCGATTTAAAATCTTTTTTTATTGACGACGCCTCTTTTTGCAAGTGTAATAAATTGCTACTTGTAATATAATCAGTAATTACTTTGTCATACCCACTTTTATAAAAATTATATTCCTCTTCATAATTTAACATAATATTTACCTCTATAATCTATATTACACATAAAATATTTAATAAGTCAAATTAATCTTTCCATATATCGCCATTAACAAATGTAGTTAAAGCCATTGTAAATGCATCTTCTGTTAACTTTAATCTAGTAATTTTATTTTTAGTTAAATAACTAACACCACCAACTGTTGATCTTAAATCTCTTTCCTTAAATATTTTTTCAATAACTGTACCAAATTCAGTATTTATTATTTCATCGACATATTTATTAGGGACAGGAAATCCTTGAGAGATACCGAAACTTTCAATGTTATTACTATCTTTAATAACAGCAACATTAACGATACACCATTTACCCAGTAGATTAGTTATACCCGACTCTATTGCTATATAATAATCTGCAGATATATTATTTATTTTTGAATATTTTATTAAATTATTCACCCTATTTTTTGCACCTTTATAAATATCTAAATTCACAGGTTGGTTAGGAACGTCTGAAGAAATATCATAATCATATATTTTTATATCTTCAAAAAAATTATCAAATGCTTTTTTTGCTGCAGATACTTTTCCTTTATTTTTTGTTGCTATAAAAATTTTCATATAATCACCTACTAAAATTATAGCATAATAAAAGACAAATCTTTAGTTTATCTTTTATTTTTTTGCTCTTTTATATTTTCAATTATTTCATTAATTTCTGGAGATTCAGATATTTTTTTTAAAATAGCCAACTTTTTTTGATAACTATCATAAAAATTTTTAACACCACTTTTATTAGATATAATATTTATTCTAACACTATTAGTGTTTTCTTCAAATAATATACTACTTATTCCCATTACTTCAACGTAAATATAATTAATAGCATTTACTATTTCTTCTATTGGAGCAACTTCGAAATTCATGTTATAAAAATATACAGAATCTAATAATTCTTCTGAACTTAGTGATTTTAATGTTTTTCTAATATTATTTTCATCAAACATAATTACTAATTCCTTACATTAACATATGGTGTAACATTTTCAATAGTATTTTCTCCTAAAAAGTAAAAACCATTTATTTCAACATTATATAGTATTTCTTGTAATTTTTCATTTTTAATAGTACCGAATAAACTATAAAACATTTCTTTTGAAATACTTGTTAATTCCATCATATTATTAATTCCTTTTTTTCTAATTAAATATACAACTCTTTGTGTAAAATAATAATCTAAATCATCAATTAACTTTGGTTCTTCTATTTTGTATGTGTTATGAAGTTCTAAAATCAATTTATTTTTAGTTACTTTTTTCAAAACTTCTATAGGGATTCCTATTAAATCACCAATAGTATTTATTTTGTAAAAATTTAAAAAGTTAACATCATTTGCTGGCAAAAAATATTTTAACGCATATTCAGCTGCTAATGTAGAAGAAGATTCTGATATGTTTTTGACAGTTTCATCAATAAATTCTAAATCATATTGATTTAAAAGTTGTTCGATTTCTCCTAAACTTTTGACAGATATACCTCTTTTTGCATATATTTCAGAACGTATTAATGAAATTATATCTAAAAGTGTATATATATTATTATTCGAAAGTATGTTTAGTGTATTATTACTTAATCCACTATTTTCTAATAAACTTAAATCTTTTAATAAAATATTTTGATTTTCATTTAATCTTTCGTTTTCTACATCATAATTTATTCCTAATGATTCAAAATAATTTAATAATTTTTCTATTCTTAAGTCCGTTATACCATATAATCTTTTAATTCTATATTTAGACAATTTTAGTAAATCATTTAAGTTATTCACATATTTTGTTTGATAATATCCTGTATATTTTGACTCAATATCTAATTTATCAATATCTAGTTCTTTTATTTCCGCTGTGGAAAAATTATATTTAATATCATCATCATATACAAATGTTAAATCATTTTCCATTAAAAATTTTTTTATTTCATTTAATCGCGAACTTCCAATACTTCTAACCTTTTCTAATTTATGTTTTGGAAAATTAACTAAATCCCAAATTGTATTTACTTTCACATATTGAAGCGATGAAATAATTACTGGATCTAAATTTGTATCCTTTAATTCTTTATTTAAAAATTTCCTTCTTTTTTCCATATTTCCCCCTAAAGTTACTGTATTGTATCATATTTGATATAAAAATGCAAATTCTACTATAATTGTTAATTATAATTTGCAAGAAAACAAAATATATAATATAATAAAATTCAGGTGGGTATACATGAATAAATTAAAATCAAGCGAAGAATATGTAACTAAAGCATTAGAAACTAGACCTAAAAATTTAGGCTATATACTTTATGGCTCAGATTTGAATGCAGAAAATACAGACCCTACAAAACAAATAGATGCTATAGTTTTAGTTGAAGATAAAAAGATATGGCTTAAAGAAAATGCAGTAATGAATCCTCAGGATTTTACAGTCAAAATGGATAAATTTTTAAAAAGATATAATAATGAGTATTCTCCTGCTTATATCCAAAAAATAGAAGTTTTAGATAGATCTATTAAATTAGGTATTACTACAGAAGAAAAACATATTGAAAATTTAACTAACTGGTATGATTTTTCTACTGCAGGAAGAATGCAAAAAAACAATATTAGATATACTCAACATAATTATGATGAATTATATGATTTAAATAGAAAAACTGCTTTTTTATATAATTTACTTTTAATAAATGAAGAAACAATTAATTTAGATTATGCATTTGAATCATTTTTTAAAATGTCATATATTGGAGAAATTAGAAATATATTTAAATCTGAAAATCCTCAAAAAGCTCAAAATGAAATTAAAGCTAACAAAACATTTTATATGCAAACATTTCTACCATTAGTAGAAGAATATGTCGTTGTTAGTGGAAATTATCTTCAAATAGATTTAGAAAAATTAAAATATAATATTTTAAAGGAATATATGCCTCTTGATTTTATAAATTATTTATCAAAAAAAGGTAACTTGATATTCTTAGAAAAAGATAATAAACAAATAGATTATAGTTATGTAATTTATAGTTATTTATATCAAAACGTATTAAAAAATAGTTTTAAATTAGCTTATACTGGTTTAAGATTAGGTGGTATAAAAAAAGGCTTTGCATACTTTCAGCGTAAAAGAAAAAAATATAAAGAAGGTAAAAAAAAGAATTAGTATTAAACTAATTCTTTTTTTAATCACTAACTCCACTAGTTGTGGGGTCAATTACGATTCCTAAAATCGCAAGTAACACAAATACTGCATTTATTACACTCATTAAATTCATTTCTAAAATTTCAAATGACCATTCAATATTAAACACTTTTAAAATTGCTTGAACAAATAATAAAAAAGCAGGAACAAAAGTCATCCAAAACGTTTTATTTTTTAGTCTACTTAACCAATTTATATGCATATAATCACCTACTTTCTATCTTTTAATATTTTAACTTCTGTTAATATTTTATTTGATATATCATCATTTTCTTTTACGTTAATTGCCAACTGTTCAATTTTTTTTTCTAATTTAAAAGCATTATCAGTATAATTTTTTACCACAGATGAATTATTTTCTAAAGCTTTAGTATTATGCGCTATAACATTAGTACAATTTTCTAAAGATTTAGTAAGTGTATCTATCATATAATTTTTATTTTCCATTCTACTTAATGTTATTTTTAAATATTTATCTCCATACCTTATTATAAAATATATAAATATGGCTGCAAATATAAAAACTATACTATAATCCGTTATTAATTTTATTACATTACTCATAAACCCTCCATATTCATATCTAATATATTATATGTGTTAACAATTATATTAACTAATCAATATGCTTAATTTAGTAACAAATATTTATTTTTTGCATATAAAAAGAATTTATTAAATTCTTTAAATTTTTTCTAATGCATTTTTTTTATAAAATCCTGTTGTTCCAAATTCATTACCTACTTGATATGGATATTCTCTATTTTCAAATATATTTAATATTTTTCTTTTATATCCAATTGCATTAGCTGTTTTACTTCCTCCATAGCTGCTTGCATTGCCACTATCAATAATTTTCACATCATCTCCAATAGAAAGTTTATCACTATCTGATAATAATTCGTTTACTCTTTTTTGCACCGAATCATAATCATAACCTGCATTTAATAGTAATGTTTTTCTTTCTGGATTATTTTTCCATAATCCATTTATTACCTCATTTGCAATTTCATCTATTGATTTACTAGGATTTACATCATTTTCATAATTTTCAGGATTATAAATAAATCCTTGGAATTGATAATTAGTCCATACATTGTAAGGAGCTTTTAATGTAAGTAAGAAAAATTTAGTACTTTTATAGGCACTATTAGATATCAATATACTTCCATCGCTATTAATTTCTTCAACTACTCCTACATGTCCCGCTCCATCGTTACCATTACCAAGTTCCCCTTTTTGCCAGCAAATTATTGCGCCTATTTTTGGTGTACTCCCCCTTAAATAGCCATCATTAGTATTCCACCAATCTTCTGCATTTGCTCTACTTAAGTTATGATATTTGTTTAAAAGTTCTCTCCATCTTCCCCAGGCATACCCAACACAATTAGGTAAACAAGAATTATCATATACTTTGATACAGTAATTATAACCACCACTAGTGTAATGATAATAGTTTTTATCACTATCTAAAGGACTTGTTATTCTTTTAACATAATTCACTATTCTTCATCTCCCGGCACAACAACAATTACATTATCATCTTTCATTGCAGATGATAAAAAATCATCATCTATATTTTCTATTTCTTTTTCCATATTATTCCCCCTACAATTATATATGCAAAAAAAAAATAGTTGTATAAACTATTTAATTAACTATTGTCCCATTAACGGATACTGTAACTATTTGAAGTGGGTAACTTTCATTTAAACTACCATCAAATCTAACTGTTATCTCATCTCCAATTGCGAATGTTAATTCTTCTGGAAGCGCTACATAAACTAAATCCGCTGCACTAAGAACATAAGATTCTCCCTCATTAACTTTAACCACAGCTTTATAACCTTCAAGTTCCGTAATTACACCTTTAAATTCAGGCGCTACATTTATATTAATTTCTTCTATAATATCATCGTTTCCTACTGTTGTATAATTACCATATAAATAGTTTCCAGGTTCAATGGTATTATCCATTTCATACCCTTCTACTGTACTATTAAACTTTGTATTATCACTTAAATATATTATTCTTCCTGTTTCAAGAGTTATTTTTTCTTCTTCTACTTTTTTTACGGTACCTTTAAAGGCTAAAGGCTCTCCTAAATCTGCTGAAGTAAAATCAACATTGCTAAGTAAAACAACTACTCCTAATATCGCCAGTGGAATAAAAGCTTTTAAAATTTTTAATTTATTCATAATACTCTCCTACATTAATAATATAACATAAAATTTTAAAAAATTAATTTATTTGTCAAAAATTTTACTTTTTTTAACACTTTTTATTTCATTATAGCTATTTTTAAAACCCGGAAAAACACTTACATGATATTTATTGATATTTATGTTATTTAAAACACTAGTAATTATCTTTTTATTTTTATATAGATTATAAAATGTATTAACTATTAGATCAGCTATTTGAACACCGTAATTGTTTTTTGAATCTTTATAAATTATTTTAAATTTAATATTTTTAAATTCTTTATTTAAATAATTTTCTAAAGTATCAATTTCACATAATTTTAAATTCCTATTATCAATATACATTATAAGCGTAAGATTATTTTTTTCTATGTATTTTAAAACACAATCAATTATAAGTATTTTTATTGCATAATTATAATACAAATGAACATTTGTTATTGCGGTATGCATCATTTTTTTATCAAATATTTTAACTATACCAGTATAATCTATATTACTATCTAGTATTTTGAAAATATTTATTTTATTTCTATTAGTAATTTCATAAGATTTATATTCATCCTTGTTAGATTTGAAATTTTTTAAAACTTTTTTGTAATCATATATAACTTTTTTATTAGAGCAAAAAAATCCTCCAATTGCAAAGTATTTTGTATTACTATTTCTATGTATTGAACCGCTTTCATCTAAATAAATATATATTTTCATAAATAAAAAAGTGTTTTTAAACACTTCTCTTTCTTAATAATTTTCTGCTTTAATTTCAAAATGTGCTTTAGGATGAACACATACTGGACATACTTCTGGTGCTTTTGGACCAACATGGATATGACCACAATTACGGCATTTCCATATAGCATCACCATCTTTTGAAAATACTATTTCTTCTTTTACATTATTTAAAAGTTTTAAATATCTTTCCTCATGTTCTTTTTCTATTTTAGCAACACCTTCAAATAAAAATGCTATATGATTAAATCCTTCTTCTTTTGCTGTTTTAGCAAACTCTGCATACATATCAGTCCACTCATAGTTCTCACCATTAGCAGCTGCTTTTAAATTTTCTTCAGTAGACAAAATATCTCCACCTTGAAGCAATTTAAACCACATTTTAGCATGCTCTTGTTCATTTTTAGCTGTTTCTTCAAATATAGCAGCTATTTGTTCATAACCTTCTTTTTTAGCTTTGCTAGCAAAATAAGTATATTTATTTCTAGCTTGACTTTCACCTGCAAATGCAGCCATTAAGTTGCTTTCGGTTTTACTTCCTTTTAATTCCATAGTTATTTTCCTCCTTCTTTATACAATCCCTACAGATTCCTCTAAATTTAATTTCATAATCAGTGACTATATTACCATTTATATTTGTAAGATTTAAATTGATTTTGTCGAATATATCAATTATATTATGACATTTATCACAAACAAAGTGATGATGTTTAACATTTAAGTTATCAAATCTATCTAATCCTTCATTTGTTTTAATACGCATAATTTTTTTAGTTTCTACTAATTGGTTTAAATTACGATAAACTGTCCCCAAACTAATATTATCAATATTTTTTCTTGCAATATTATATATTTGATCAGTATTTAAATGATCACTTGAATCATTAATAATTTTAAGTATTAAACTCCTTTGCTTGGTATTTCTCACATCAATCTCCTTAATAGTAACGATTACTATTAAAGTATACACCTATTCTTTTTTATTGTCAAGAAGAAAAAGATTGCTATATTACTTATTATATAGTATAATCAATTGACGGAAAAAGAGGTAAAAATGCAAAACGATTTTAAAAGTCTAGGTTTATCTAGCGAAGTATTATCATCAATTGATAAACTTGGTTACAAGGAACCTAGCGAAATTCAAAGTAAAATTATTCCCCTAATCATAAATGGAGATGATTTAATCGGGCAAGCTCAAACTGGTACTGGTAAAACTTTAGCCTTTGCGGCGTCAATATTATCAAAGATTAATGTTGAAGAAAATTATGTACAATCTATGATACTTACACCTACTAGAGAACTTGCTCTGCAAGTGTGTGCTGAATTCAAAAAACTTAATAACAGTAAAGAATTTAAAATAGTTGCTGTTTATGGAGGAGACTCTGTAGTTAAACAAATTAAAGATTTAAAAGGCGCTGACATAGTTGTTGGAACACCAGGAAGAACATTAGATTTAATAGAAAGAAAAAGATTAAAAATTGATCAAATCAAAACTTTTGTTTTAGATGAAGCAGATGAAATGCTTAATATGGGATTCTTAGAAGATATTGAAGAAGTATTAAAGAAAACTGCTGAAGATAAACAAACTTTAATGTTTTCAGCTACAATGCATAAAAATGTTAAAAAATTAGCTGAAAATTTTATGAAAGATACTGTTAAACATATTGAAGTAATATCTGAAACTAAAACTTCTGATAATATTGAAGAATTATATACTATAGTTAATGAAAAACACCGTTTAGAAATTCTAATGAGAATGTTAGATTTTCATAATGAAAGTAAAACAATAATATTTTGTCATACAAAAAAAGAATGTGATAATTTGTTAATGGATTTAAAATCAAAAAAATATAGTGCCGTTTTAATGCATGGTGATATTAGTCAAAATATGAGAATTGATACATTAGAAAAATTTAAACGTGGATCTCATAGAATACTTATAGCTACTGATATAGCTGCTAGAGGAATTCATATTGATAATATTGATTTAGTAATCAATTACAAAATACCAAAAGAAAGTGAAATATATGTTCACCGTATAGGTAGAACTGGTAGAGCAAATAATAAAGGTATGTCTATAACTTTTGTTTCACATAAAGATTTAAAGAAATTAAAAGATATTGCAAAAATAACAAAATCTAGCATAAGCGAATATAAAATTCCTACTGCAGATGATATTACTAGAAATAAATATATTGAAGTTTTAAAACAAGCTGAAAAAGTTAGTAATCCAGAAGATGCGTATGAATATTTAAGAGATATGAATAAAAATGATTTATTACACATAGCTGCTAAACTTTTAAAACATAACATTGATAAAAGCATAGGAAGTAATATTAATAAAGAAATTGTAATTAATGATAAAAGATCTACACCAAGAGATATTGATAAAAACAAAACAAGAGTTTTTGTTAATATTGGAAGAAAAGATAATTTAAAAAAAGGTTCATTACTAGATTTTATTAAAGATAAAACTAAAATGAAAAAAGATTATTTTCATAACATTGAAGTTCTAAACACTTTTACTTTCATAGATGTTGACACAAAATTTGTAGATGAATTTATGAAAAAAATAACAGGGAAAACATTTTCTGATAGAAAAATCAGAGTTGAAATTTCTAACAAAAGCAAAAAAAGACGTAAATAAAAGTTCATATATGAACTTTTTTTTATGACAAAAAGTTTTATATATTTTATTTGTTACATGATATAATAAATTATATAAGGAGAATATATGGAAAATAAAACATTAATTAATTACTATAATGATATTAAATCCTATGACTGTGATTATCATGAAATATTTTATGAAAATACAATTCAAAAAGTATATAAATATATTAATAATAGATTAGAAAATATTAATTATAGTGAAACAACTGGTATAGGTATAACTCTGTCTAAAATGAATGAAAAATTTTATGGAGCCACAAATAATTTTGATGAGTTACCGAGTTTAATAAAAAATTTAGGAATAAATTTTAATAAAACTACTTATAATAATTCTACTATTTTAGAAAAAGAATATACTAATAAATATTCGCATAGTTTATATAGTGATGAAAAGAAAAAAAAATTGTTAAATGATATTAATGAAATTTGTAGAAATTACGACAAAAGAATTATTCAAGTAGATATTTCATTACTTGAAAAATCTCAATTAGTAAAAATATTATCGGATAACAATTTAATTACTGATAATAGATTATTAACTAGAATAATAATTACGGTTATTGCAAAAGATCATAATAAAACTACCACTGCAATGATGGCACCAGGTTTTAGTTTAGACTATTCTTTTTTAGATAATTTTGATTTAGAAAAAGAAGTATTAAATACATGTAAAGAAGCAATAGATAAACTGAATGTAACACCATTTAAAGGTGGGAAAATGCCAGTTGTCATAGGTCCTGGATTTGGAGCCGTTATATTCCATGAAGCCTGTGGTCATGCAATGGAATCATATTCAATTGTGGATAAAACTAGTATTTTTACTGACAAGTTAAATAAAAAAATTGCCTCTGAAAAAGTTACTATTATTGACGATGGAACTATTAATGGTTTATATGGAACGACCAATATTGACGACCAAGGAGAAAAAACTAAAAAAAATATATTAATTAAAAATGGTGTTTTAATTAATTATTTAACAGATAAAATTGACGCTAAATTATTAAATCTAAAATCAACAGGATCCGCTAGAAGAGAAAATTATATGTATAGCTCTACTTCTAGAATGAATAATACTTACTTAGAAAAAGGAAATGACAAAGTCGAAGATATGATTAAATCAATTGACTATGGTTTATATGCAAAAATGATGGGCGGTGGAAGCGTTTCCCCTAATACAGGTGAATTTAACTTTGTTGTTAATTTCGGTTATATAATAAAAAATGGAAAATTAGATAAACCAGTTGAAAATATTTCCCTAGTTGGTGATGCACTTGATATTTTGAATAAAGTTGAAATGGTAAGCAGTGATTTATCATATGGAACTGGTATGTGTGGGGCTCTTAGCGGAAGTGTTCCTGTAACCATTGGAGAACCTACTATAAAAGTAAGTTCTATTCTAACTGGAGGTAATAATGAATAATATATTAATTAAAAATAATGTTGAGATACTTAAAAAAAATATTGAAATTACAAGTATAAATATTTTTAATACAGAAATTAAAAATTATGAAATATTAAATCAAACAAAATACTCTCTAAAAGCAAAAATTAACGGAAAATATGTGAGTATAAAAACAGATAACATTGAAGATGAAAAAAAATACTTAGAACTACTAACAGAGCAAGCAAAAATTATAGATAATGATGATGAATCATACTTTGCAAGCGAATCTATTAATGATACAATTATTCGCGCTGAAAATGAACTAGATATTAAAAAAATTATAGAATTTATTAAAAATTTATATACCCTAAAAAAAGATTTTCTTGAAATTTATTCAATTAACACTACTTTTACTGAAGAAAAAGAATTAATTAATTTAGATAATATTAATGTTAGTTCCAGTGATAAAATTCGTAAATATTCTATTTTTTTCGAAATCATTATGAAAAAAAATAACAAAAGCATTGATAGCTTTGTACAATTAATAGGTACCTCTTTTTCACTAGAAAACGCAAAAGAAAAACTTATAAAAGAAATTAAATCAATGCAGAATAGATTTAATATTAATAAATGCGAAAATAATAAATATAATATATTAATTACAAACACTGAATTTGCAAGTATATTAAATGCATTTAATAATATGTATTTTGCAAAAGATATTAACAATAAAATTAGCCCTCTTACTGATAAGTTTAATACTAATATATTTGGAAAAAATGTTAACATCATTGAAGAACCTACTAACAACAATTATGTAGGCAAAAGATTATTTGATAGTGAAGGCAGTTTAACATACGATAAAAAAATAATTGAAAACGGAAAATTTATAACTAAATTATATGACAATCAAACAGCAAAAAAAGATAATACTAAATCAACAGGAAATGCTCATGGTGTAAGAAATTTATATTTAAAACCGAGCAATTTAAGTTATGAAGAGCTAGAAAAAAAATTAAATGAAGGAATAATAATAACTACCTTTCAAGGTCTACACTCAGGAATTAATACAAAAACTGGATCAATATCATTGCAAGCAAAAGGATATTATATTAAAGATAATAAAAAAATTAATATAGAATCTATGATATTAGGTAGTACAATTTTTGAACTTCTAAATAATATTGTTGAAATAGGAAATGATTTAGAATTTATAAATTCATCTAATGGATCTCCTTCTGTTATCATTAAAGACATTTTAATAAATTGCGAATAAAAAAACTTCTATATTATAGAAGTTTTTATTTTGAGTTTTTTTCATTTTCTAGATAAACCCTTGAAATAGTTAATTTATATATAGTTGAGTTATCAATGATAACAAAGTAACTTTTTTCATTTGGTATTACCTCATAATATATTATAGGGCTGCCAGTAGAATCATGAGCGTCAATTAACTCTTCAATTGACATTACTCTAATTTTATTTGCAAAAGATTCTTCATCTAAATCCGGCTGTCTACTTGTAACAATTAATCTATCATATTCTCTTAAATATTTTTTGATAGTTCTATCATAAATATCTCCGTTATAAAATAATTTATATAATACTTTAAATATTATAAATAATATTATTAACGCTACTAATCCCAACATAACCATTAGTCCAAAAAATAATGGGTTAGTTATTTGAACATTATCATAATCAGTTATGTATGATACATTATCAATAGTATCTGTAGGAATCTCTACATTTACTGTTTGTTCAGATAATGGTACATTAATTGACATTATGTTATCGCTTACTAAATCTTTATCTAAATCGTTATTACTTCCGACAGTAGATACATTAAGACTAACTACTAAATAACTGTCAATAGATACTCCATATTGATTTTTAAAATCATTAACTATTGCATTATAATCATCGTAATTAATTTCTACTACTTCATTAATAAATAAATCTTTAGTACTATCTTTACCATCTGATGTTACTAAATTATAATTTTTAGTGTCTAATATACCTTCTTCATTATGTTTTTTTATTACTAATTGCGCATCAATAGTATAGTCATAGTTAAAATTTAATTTTTCAGTTGTGTGAATTTCGTAATTAAAATTCATTTTAACTGTATCTATAATATTAGCTACATACTCCATTCCTGATGGTAATATGTCAGAATCAAAGTGTGTGTTATCTTTTAAATATACTGTATAATCTGCAATTCCTTTTTCATTATAATTAATAACATTAGTGTTATTAGTAGAAGAAAACGCATTTTTAAAACTCATATATGACAAAAATATTGTTAATGACAATAAAATTATTAGTAAAAATAACTTTACTTCTTTTTTTAATCTGTAATTTTTTTTCTTCATATAAAACATTTTATTGCTTGTACTGCTATATCTTACTGTTTTTGCCATATAACCTCCTTATTCTATTAATTTATTTAACATTATTGTAGGATAACCTATATATTTTACTTTTAATATAACTTTTCCTATAATGTCTTTTTCTTCAACAATCCATTCATCTGGATCATCATTATTATCGCCTTTTGTTATAAATTGAATGTTATCACTATTATTAATTATTTCATTAACTCTATGAACAATAACTATTCCATCTTTTTTATATACTAATATGTCATCTTCAGTCAAATTATCATAATCACTACTAATTGCCTCGTATATTACTACATCACCAATATTTAAATTAGGCTCCATAGAACCTGAACCAATACTAATAGCAGAATATTTGAATAATCCACTTGTTAAATATACTATTAATACTAATAACATTAATAATACAATTACTGTTATTTTACTAAAAATATTTTTATTTAAAGAACTTCCCTTTTGTTTTTCTTTCTTACCAAACTTTTTTAACATTATATTCATAAATAAAAATGTTACTAATGGTAATAAAAAACTAATAACAGCAGTTATATATTCATTAAAATCAGGAAAAATCGGTAATAAATATACTGGTATTTCTATTAATAACCTGTATAGTATTGATGGATAGTATCCACTAGTTATAACAATTTTGCCTAGTAAAATATTTTTACTTATAGTAGGCAATATTATTAGTGAAGATATTTTTACTAAATCTTCTCCACTAGTCAAATTAAATACATAACTTTGGATCATCAAATCTAATAATATAAACACAATTGTTGAAAGAACTAATAATTTTTTATTATCTCCACATTTACGATTAATCGCATAACGAAGTAATTCAACAATTAAAATTAATATTAATACAGGCATTATATTATTAATAATACCTGTTATAGATGAACTGTATCCAGTTCTAATAAATCCTACAAAAATACCAATTATATATGTAATAATATGATAAAGCATAACAATAATGAATATATTCATCATTGCATCTTTTCTAGTAACACTTCTATCTTTTTCAAATCCAATTAAAAACTTAATTAAAATTAAAAAAAGAAGTAATACACCAGACAATATATATATATTAGATATTTTAAATATAAATGTATTTAATATAGCGACAATAAAAATCATCATTAATATACTTATAATTTTAATATAACTAGATTTAATATTATCACCTACTTACTTTTTTATTTATTAATTTTGAACATAGATTATAGATGAATCTAAACCAGTAATATTTACTGTATTTTCTGGTAATTCATCAGCTGTAGTATCAGCATTATAAACTAAAGTTAGTTTCAATGTTTTAACAACACCACTATTTAAAGACGCTTCAGCACTAATTTCTGAATCATCTGCATAAGTTAATGAATATGTTAAATTTGAACATACATTTACTGCATCAACATGAGTAGTATCCCCTGCTACTGCACAAACTGGTGTTCCTAATGTAATAGTTTGAGCTGTTGCATCAAAGTCTCCTGCATTTTCTACATCAAATGTGTAGGTAACACTATCACCTGGAGTTGTTAACCCAATAGCTATATCACTAATGCTAGTTGCTCCTGAAGTGAATGTTGGATTATTAGCTGTTGCTGTTCCAGTAGTTGCTACTGTATCTAAATTAGTAAACGAAATATCCCAACTAGCTGATTGAACAGTTGCTGTAACATTACTAATATTTAGAGTTCTAGAAAAAGCTGCAAACCCTACTGATAAAGCACCTACTGCCAATGTAATTGCAATAACTGCTAAAACTTTTAAATTTCTGTCTGATCTCATAATTTCCTCCCTTTCAAACAATTATTTATATAAAGTCTATCGACTGTATACCATATTATGGTTGTTGTACATATATTAAACTAATATCTAAATCAGATATACTAACTTCATTTATTGGTAATCTTGTACCTGCATATGAAAATTCTAATACTAATCTTATTTCATCGCCAGCTTCTAATACATCACCTACATTAAGAGATGCATTTGTTGCTACGTTTTTAAGCGAATAAGTAATTGCTCCACAAACATCTAATTGATCTTGGGCTACTTCCGCCGGATACGTTGGCGTTGCTGTGCAAACTGGTGTTGGCACATTTATTGTTGCTATTTGAGCAGGTAAATCACCAGCATTAACAACATCAAAGTAATATTTAATTGAAGAATTAATTTGATTAAACTTCACATCTAAATTACTAATTGCAGTTGTGCTACCATCTATATGTGGATTTGTAATAATTGCAACTTCACCCTCTACTTCTGGATTTGATAAACTTTGAAAATGAACATCCCAATTAGCAGCCCTAACAGCTCCTGATGTAGATATGTTCATCATTGTACTTAAACTCGCATAAGCAAATGACACTCCAGTAATTGTGATTAATATCGCTATTATAGTTATTAATTTGACATTCATAAAACACTCCTAATAGAGAACTATACACTCTATCCTATATACATTTTACGATATCATAATTATATTGTCAACCCATTTAAAAAATATATACATGCATTAGTATATATTTTTTGATTTTAATGTAAACTTATATATATATTGTTTCTCTGAATTTTTGCATGTTATTAATATTAAATTTACATTTCTATAACTATTATGTAATTTTAAATAACCATCTTTTTTTATTTCTTCAATACTATTTAAACTATACATGTATTTTGTACTATTAAAATATATATATACTATATCATTTAATAATAACTCAGTTAAATCATTAAAGTATGCATTATCATTAGTTCCTGAATGGCCAGCAAGCATTACAATTCCCGATTCATTGTCAGGGTACACTGAATCACTTAAAATTTCTACATTGTATTCTACATTATTTCGAAAATCATTTTTGTTATATATTCCATATATTAAATTTAATTTATCTATTTCCAAAACTAATAAGAAATCTTCTTTAACTTTATTATTACTATTATAACTAGTATTTTTTATGTAACTATCAATATTACTGATTGTGTAATTTTCTGTTTTATTATTAATTATGTATATTGTAGTAATTAATACACTTATAATTAAAATTACTATATAAAATATTCTTCTTTTTTCCATAGTGTATATACATTACTTTTTAACGAACTATTCTTATATGTAGTATTAGAATATGTATTTGGCACTACTATTATTTTTTGATTAGTAATATTTACATTAAATACACTACTATTATCACTTAATTCAAAATATATGATTTCATCATCCAGTAAGTAACCTTCTTTAGCTTCTAACTCCTTAATGTAATACTTTCCATATGCTAAATCATCTAGCGAAATTAACCCCATTTCATCTGTAACGGCTTCTTTAATTAACATATTATTTTCATCATATATTCCAATTATAGTTCCAGGTAATAATTCGCCATTTATAATATCTGTTTTTGTAATATTTACATTTCCCTTTTTTAAATTATTATATACTATAATTTCTTCTAAATATATATTGTTTTTCAAATCACTGTTATCTAAACTAAAATATATTTTTTCTTGATGTATAAAATTATCATTACTCAATTCTTCTAAATAATAATTTCCTAAAGGCAAATCATTTATGTTGATATTACCATTGATATCTGTTACAAAAGAATTTATATAACTATTACTTTTATATATTAAGTTACCATTAAAATCATATATATCATTTTCTGCATATAAATAAAATTCTACATTTTCTAAGCTCCTATATTCATAATAATAATTTTTATCATTTAGCACTAAATTTTCACTTTGCTTATTAATATTTACTTCTGTATCTATAACGTTTACTATTAAATTACTTTCTACTGGAATAGCTTCTCCTTTAGTAACCATTTTTTGAGTATCTCCACCACCAAAAATATAAAAATCAGTATAAGTGTATGACTTCTTTTTCAAATCAATAATTACCTGATTATTTGTTAGAGGCGTTATATACAATTCATCTCTTTTAACTTCTATATGAGCATTTTCTGATGTAGCATAATAATTCTTTATAGTGTTATTAACATCTTTTAACACAATTGTTTCTCCTTCATATACAGAAAATATTTGATTAGCAAACGAAGGCAAAACATAGTGATTATTTACTAAATTCATTATTGTTTCTTCCTCTTTATCAGTATTAATAACATCTCCATTACCATACCTTAATGTAGTAAATATAAAATTATATGTTCCGACAACATCCCAAATTAATTTCTGAGTAGCTATTCTATATTCTATTGTATTGTGGTCAATTTGATTATATTTATATCCGTAATAAGCAATTAAATTTATTAAATCTAGTTGTTCATTTGTTAAATTCACTAAACTTCTATCTTCAATAGATATATACTGATCTGTTATAATATCTACTCCAGGTTCAATACAATACGCAATTTTACCGCCTATTGAATATTCTGCAAATTGGTAACTAAATGCAGTTATTTCATTCGATCCTTCATAATAAATATCTGGAACTTTTACATTACTTAAATCTCCCATTTGCGCTGAAACGTTGCAATTGATAAACAACATAACAGTCATTACAATAATTTTTATTTTCATTTTTCCCCCTAAAAAAAGTAGTCCCCCTGTAACTACTTCAATCGCTTTTATCAGCGACTGGTTATTATTTTATAATATTAATGAAATTTGTCAATTCAAAAGATATGCCATTTTTCGACTATTATTTCAAAAAAAAGATGACTTATTCAAAATCGTCATCATCGTCGTCATCATCGTCGTCGTCATCAAAATCATCGTCATCAAAATCATCGTCATCAAAATCATCGTCATCATCGAAGTCATCAAAATCATAATCATTATTATCATCTTGTTCTATTTCATAATTAATTACTTCAAGTGTTATTGCATTTAATTTATATTCATAATCTTTTGCATTATGTTTAAAATCTATTTCATATATCATGATATTATTATCAAAATCTAGTTCAATATCTAAATCCAGTATCTCTGATTTGTTAATATTATGAATATTTAATACTGTAAGAAGTGCATCTTCTTTATTTTGATAATTAGCATTACTAGCTGAACCTAAAACATCAATATTTTCTATTTGATAATTACTTAATAATAGATTTAAATCATTAGTTGATAAATTAACTAAGTTTTCAAAATTATACAGTTCATTGACTAACAATATTTTGTTAATAAGTTCCGCTTTTCCTATTGAAATATTGTATTTGCTTGCAAGTTCTTCTAATGTTTTTGTAGAGTTTACCACTTGACTTATAAGAGCTGGTTCAATATTTTTTGATGTTAAATATGTGTTAATTTCTTTTGATATTTCAGTTTTAATATTATCTGCATTTTCACCAGTTGCTGTTATTAACACTGAATTTTTTGCTGTTGACAAATATCCAGCGTTAATCATTTCATCTAGCACTTCTCGTGTTGCTACTTCTAAAGTATCTCCTTTTACATTAACGTTGGCTATTACTTCCTTAGCATCACTATTTATTGCTACTATTTCCTTTACTATACCTTTACTGTTTATGCTAAATTCAACGCCTGGGTTTACATCCAGTGTAAGTGTTGTTACCACATTGTTC
This sequence comes from uncultured Muribaculaceae bacterium, assembly GCA_964369625.1. Taxonomy (GTDB): domain Bacteria; phylum Bacillota_I; class Bacilli_A; order RF39; family UBA660; genus CAKOSP01. The sequence goes on along the minus strand of CAYJFC010000012.1, from coordinate 8,178 downwards.
ATAAAATTTGTTACTACAAATATACCTACTACTGCAGCAGCTGCAAAAGTACCAATTACTCCATATTTAATATTCTTTTTTTTACTTTTTGCAATTATTTCTTTTTCTTTTAATATAATACCTTCTTTGTTTTCCATTTTCTTTTTGATGGCTGAAAAATCACTTTTAATTATATTAGATATTTCACCATTTACTTTATCATTTATTACCTTTTTCATACCATACTTCCTTCCTTATATTTTTTTCGAACCCGTTTTATGGCTCTATTATATTTAGAGAGAACTGTAGATAATTTTAAATTCAATATTTTTGCTATTTCTCTAAATTTAAAATTGTCTATAGTTGATAACATAAATATCTTTCTTTCATCTTCATCAAATTCATTTATTATTGTTTTTATTAGCACTGTATTATATCCCTTATCACCAACTTTTAAAACATTTTCATAATCATTTATATCTGAAATATTTTTTCTTGATTTTATTTTATTTAGACATAAATTTTTAGTAATAGTTAATATCCATGATATTGCTTTATTTTGTGATTTATAAAGATGAGCATATTTATATATATTAATATATGTATCTTGCATTACATCTTCAGCTTCTGCAGTAACTTTCAGATATGATAATGCAAATTTATATACATCTAATTTTGTTAAATTGTATAAATTCTCTAATGCAATTTCATCTCCTAATGCTATCTCATATATTAAATCATCTAAATTTTTTTCTTCAATATTTATGTTCATTATTTCTCCCTTCATATATATAACAGTTGAAAGTATTATTTTATTGCAAAAAATTTTATTTTTTTAAATATTTTTTTAAATCATATCCATCTTTTAATTCTAAAAATTTAGAAAATCTAGGATGTATAGCTTTAACAGGGCAACAATATATACATTTCATACACATCATACACTTAAACCCAAACTTAATTTTATTTTGTATTTTAATATTTTTTTTAGGACAATTATTAATACATAATTTACATCTTATGCATTTTTTATTAGCTTTAAGTTCTAGGCCAAATAATTTAACAAATATCTTTTCTATATAATGTATATTAGATATAATTTTATATAAAAATGGTACCTTAATAATATCAGACTTATCATTGATAATATTATTGTATATAACATTTATTTCATTAATAGATTCATTAACAATTTTATGGCCATAATTCTCATCAAATTTTTTTGCTATAGTAATAGGCATTGCCAATATTTTATAATTTTTAATTTCAACACCTTTTTTATTCGCTTTTTTTATTAAATGATATCCTGCAGCACTATTTATTTTGGAAGTATTACACCCCACACATATAATACTTATTTTTTTTATATTACTTATCTTATCTTTAAGAAATATAGGAACTTTAAATGCATGTATTGAACTCATAATTATTAAATGATTTGTATTGATTTCATCATCCACATTAAGTAATTCACAATTTAATTTGTTTTTTAAAATATTTGCTAAGTATAATGTATTACCTGTTGGGCTAAATGCCATTATTTGAAACCCTTTTTTCATATTATTTACCAGGTATAATTTCTATCCAATAATTGTCTGGATCACTTATAAAATATATTCCCATATTTTTATTTTCATAGCAAATTACATTCATTTCTTTATGCTTTAAGTATGACTCATCAAAATTATCAGTAACAAATGCTAGATGAAATTCATTATCTCCTAGATTATACTTATCTTTTCTATCTTTAAGCCAAGTCAATTCTAATTCAAAATCACTAATATCATCTTTTAAAAATGCTAATATAAAACTACCATCTTCACTTTCTATTTTTTTATTTAATTTTAAATTTAATGTATCCTGATAAAATTTAATGCTTTTATCTAAATCTAATACATTAAAATTGTAGTGTGCAAATTTATACATATTTTTTCTCCCTTTATTATTTTACTAAATTAACTTCTTGATTTGAAATACCACCTGCATCATATACATTAGTATAACCTAAATCTATTAAAATTTCTGCCGCTTGAAGACTGCGAACACCACTTCTACAATAAACAAATATTTGTTTATCTTTTTCTTTTACAATATTTTTTATTTCTTTTATTTCATCTACTGATATATTTATACTATTTTCTATATGACCTATATTATATTCTTCAGCAGTTCTAACATCTATTATTATTCCATCATTTATTATACCAGATATTTCATTTATTAATATTTTTTCATAATTTTCAACATTATCATTTAAATTTAAGACCACATAAATTAAACTACCCACTAAAAATAAAATAACTAATATTACAATTTTATATCTATTCATCACCAAGATATCCACCTTTTCCATTTCGCATCTGAAATATTTCCAAAATAATAATCTAAGACTTGATTTAAATATTTTGCTTTTTCATTAACCCCATAACCAGGTTCCATATAATAATATTTTCTAGTTCTATGCATCAAATCCTCAAAAAGTTCCGCTCTGTCTTCACTTTGGTTAGTTTTTGCATATTTAGATGTAAATGCTCTATCAATTATAGGAACTGAGTTATCTATATATAAATATTTTCCATCCCCATATCCATATGCAAAACCATCAGGATTGTACAAATTCCAATCAGGGAATGGATCTACACTTCCATTTTGTAAATACATATATCTTTCCATTATATGAAACGTTTCATGGTAAAATATTCTTTCTTGTTGCCAATTATCTATATCAAGTAATATTTGATATACATGTGATGTTATTACAGCTAACCCATCTTTACCTCCAGGTAATTGTTTAAATAGTAATATATTATAACCATTGCTTAATCTTAGTGTATCGAGTATTGATTGTGGCATATTACTAAGTCCATTTTTTATTGCTAGTAAACTACGATTAATTTCACTTTCATCAGCTAAGGTCGTGTGAGTTGATGCCTCTCCATTATAATAATAATTTGCTTTGTTCCCATACAATATTGATACTCTATAAGTTTGTAATATTTCATCTGTTAGTCTTTTGTTTTCAGATGCCATAGAACTTTCTTCTGGAATATTTTCTTCAATTAAATCATCACTATTTTCATTTATATTATTATCATTTGAATCAGTATTTTGATTATCATTATTTGAACTTTGTGACTGAACATCATTATTTTCTTGTTCTTCTGCTGTCAAATCATTGCCAATGTTTTCATCTTTTTCAATAGCATTTTCATTAGCGTCTTCATAAACATTTCCATCCGAATCAAATTCTATACTACTATCATCAAATTTCGAATCTACTTTATTATTTACTTTTGTTGAATCTTTTGGAACATCATTTACTATTAATATTTTATTTATATTAAAGAATAAAACAATTATAGAACTCACTATAACCATACATAGTATTAGTATTAAAATATTTTTCCTAACATCATTTTTACTCATAAGTACTACTCTTTCTTCAATTAATTATAACATAAAAAAACAAACTATTTCTAGTTTGAAAATTACTTTATTGCCTGAATAGCAGTTATAGCAACTGTGCCTACTATATCATTAACAGAGCAGCCACGTGATAAATCATTTATAGGTTTATTCATACCTTGACATACTGGTCCATAAGCTTCTGCTTTGGCAAGCCTTTGAACTGCTTTATATGCAATATTAGCAGAATCTAAATCTGGAAATATTAATACATTTGCTTCTCCTTTAAGTGGAGAATCTGGACATTTAGACTGCGCAACACTAGGCACTATAGCCGAGTCTAATTGTAATTCACCATCCATTAAATATTCCGGATATTTTTCTTTAGCTATTTTTACCGCAGTAACTACTTTAGTGACATCATCATGTTTAGCAGATCCGTAACTTGAATGTGATAAGAACGCAACTTTAGGTTTTTTATTTACCAATAATTCAAAACTTTTAGCACTATCAAATGCAATTGCAGCAAGTCTTTCCGGAGTAGGATTTTGTTCTAATGCACAATCTGCAAATACAAATGTACCATTTTCTCCAAATTCACAATTAGGGACTATCATTAAGAAAAATGATGATACTAAAAGTGACTCAGGTGATGTTTTTATTATTTGCAGTGCTGGTCTTAGTGTATTACTAGTTGAGTGACACGCACCAGATACAATTCCATCAGCTCTACCACTTTTAATAAGCATGCAAGCAAAATGCATATTGTCCTCTACGATTAATTTCTTAGCTTCTTCAATAGTTAATCCTTTATGCTTCCTCATTTCATAGAATTCATTTACAAAATTTTCAGACAAATCACTTGCTTGCGGATCAATTATCTCTACATTTTTTAAATTCGCATTTTTTTCTATTATTTCTTCTTTATTTCCTATTAATATAATTTTAGCGAGCTTTTCTTCTTCAATAATTTCTGCTGCTTTTAATATCCTATCATCCATCGATTCAGGTAAAATTATTGTTTTTAAATTTTCTTTCGCTTTCTTTTTTATTGTTTCCATAATATTCATAATATAATCTCCATTCATATCTATTAAATTATATCATAAATCCAGTTTTTAACAATTAAAAAACTAACTATTTCTAGTTAATTTAATTTAAAATTTTTGAATTGATTATTAGCAGTTTATTAATTCAAATATTCTTTTTTATTATAATTTATATTTACTAAAAGTATAATTATTATAAAAACTATTCCAAAAATCATTATATGTATATCATTAAATTTATTATTTGCAACTTGATTTCTAATATCTGCAAGTGTATATACAGAAAAATATTTAAGCCACTCTATATTTTCAGACATTCCACTAAACATATTAGCAAAATAACTTAGAAATACAATTCCATAACTTATTGCATTCATTTGTTTAGTTTTTCTAAAAAAAGTGGAAACATATAAAGTAATTAAAAATAATAATATACTAGGTATCAATAAAGAAATATTTAATAGCAAAACATCTTTTATTGATACATCACTTACTAATAAACCGATAGTTATAAAAACGCTTATACTAATGATAAAAATAGTAACATTTATTAGTCCAGCAATTATTTTACTAGTCAATATTTTTTTTCTAGAAATAGGTTTAGAATAAAGATATTCAATTGTTTTATCAGATTCTTCTTTTAATAAAATACTGGCCCCAAGTTGCGCTGAATAAATTGAATATATTAACATAAGTAGTATCATTCCTTCAGTTTTAAAAAAACCATCTATACTGCTTATGTCTACTAAATCAATATTAAATGCTGACAATAAAGTTTCAGGCATTATTTGAACTATGTCGTTTATGTTGATTTCACTACTATTACTTGATATTGTTGGATACATCAAAAAAACGATTAGTAAAATAGATATAACAACAATAATCCATATAATTAAACTTTTAAAATTTATTTTTAATTCTCTATTTATCATTTTCTACCTCATAAAATTTCATAAATATATTTTCGATGTTTTCTTCCTTAATGTATAATTGTTCTATTTTATAATTATTTAGAACTTTAATCAAATAATTTATATCCCCACTATATACAAAACAATTATCTATAATTTTTGTTTTTAACTCTTCGGATATTTCTTGTAAATTCCTACTATGTATTTCTATATTATAACTTGTAGAGTCTTTTAATTCTTTAATAGATAATTCTCTAATTAGTGTATTATTTTTTATAATACCTACTCGATCACATATTTGCTTAACTTCACTTAATACATGTGATGAAAAAAATATAGTAGTACCTTTTTTCTTTTCTTTAATAAGTAATTCATAAAACTTTTTTTGTATCAAAGGATCAAGACCACTAGTTGGTTCATCTAATATAAGTAATTTCGGCTTATGCATCAAAGCAAGAACAATACCTACCTTTTTTAAATTTCCAAGTGACAAATTATCAATTTTTTTATTTATATCTAACTCAAAATATTTAGATAATTTTATTGCATTTGACATAAAATTTTCTTTATAAAATTTATTGTTATATTTAAACATTTCTAAAACTGTTAAATCCTCATATAAGTTTATTTCACCTGGGAGATATCCAATTAATAATTTTGTTTTTTCATCTGTAGTATTTTTATTATTTATAAAAACTGAACCATCAGATATTTTTATAAAGTTAAGTATACTTCTTATAGTAGTACTCTTACCTGCTCCATTTGGGCCAATAAATCCATATATTTCACCTGGAATAACGGATAAAGAAAGATTTATTATACCTGGATTATTTTTATAATATTTAGTAATTTTTTTTATTTCTAACATAAATTATCACCTACATTTAGTATACATTAAAAAACTAACTATTTCTAGTTAGCTTTTAAATTTCAAAAAATAGCATGCACTATAAACTAGTTATGAACTTTTATTATTAAATTTAAATTCATCTAATAATTTTTTTAATCAACATTATATTTTAATTAAAATATAATTCTATCATTTTATTATATCTATTTAATAAATTACATTCAGTTATTCTATCATTAAATATCTTTTGCAAACTAGTGTAATACCATTTATTCATTTCATAAGTGGTATTTAGTGTAGCGAGAGCTTCTTTTCCTATTTTTAAAAAATTATCATAATCTGATATTAAATTATGAAGTTTATCTGCTATTTCAATTAATAATATATCTTTTGAGGCATAATTCATTTTATCAATAAAAATTTTTTTTCTTTCTTTCCAATCTTCAATTGAAATATCTTCGCTTACCTTTAAAACATTATCAGCAACACTTTGACCAAAATTATTTTTAATATATTCATAACCATAATCAGTATCTTCAATTAAATCATGTAGAAAACCGCTAATTACAATATCTTGACTATAGCAATTATCTTTTAACATATAACCTACAGTTAAACTGTGATAACAAGCATCTATATCTTCTTTTATTCTTTTTTTTCCTTCAAAAGCTCTTACGACTAATTTTATTGCTTTTTCTTCCATATTATTCATATTATCACCTAAAATTATTATACATTAAAAAACTAACTATTTCTAGTTAGTTTTAAATTTCAAAAAGTAGCATGCATTATAATTTATTTTCTAATTCCTTTATCATAAGAAGTTCTAATTCTACTGACTGGTCTATCACAAAATCCTCCGGATAATACATATTCATAAACAGTTAACTCATATTTTTTTATAAGTTTTTCAAACTTAACAAAATTTATATAATCAAGTGGAAAATCTCTCCATTCAGAAATATCGAAATCTTTTATGTCTTCTAGCAATTTAGCAAGCGAATATTCTCCTTCTTCAAATTGTGTTAACTTTATTCTTTCAAATTCAGTTGAACAACCATTTTGCAATAATAAATCTATTGTTTTATCCAGATGTCTATAAGGCAAATAAAAATTTATACTACTAATGGGATTCACACCAGATAAATTTATTTTATTATCCACAAGAATCTTACAAATATCATATTCCGTATTGATAAGTTCTCTTAATCTCCTATTATTTTCTTTAAAAGTAGATTCTATAAATCCTGGAATATTATTATCAATTAATTTAATATACGTTGGTTTTACACTCGAAGACAAATTATAGTGCATTGCATTAAGACCATTATTATCCACACTATTTATGTCTGCCTCTCTAATTATATGTTTAACAAAATCAATATTTTTTGAAGCACAAGCAAATTTTAATAAATCTCTACCAAAATAATCTTTTTTATCTATCACACTATTATCTAAAGAATATAAATATTCTATTATTTCTCTTCTATCCAAATAAGTAGCAATCATTAACGGCGTCAAACCATCTTTTACATCTTCGTTAAAATTATATCCTTTATCAACCATTTTTTTTATTTCAGTTAAATTATTCATAAATATTTCAACTACTATTGGCGTAAAATATTCCCAAGAATCATCAGCAGTTATTTCAGAAAAATCATTAACAAATTGATTATTTCGAATATCACTATACATTCTTTCTTTAGGTAAAAACGATGGATATTGTAAGTGATATTGATAAATTTGATTAATAAAGTAGTTATAATTTAAATAATTATTTTTTTTCATAAGTATACTCCCTATAGTTAGGGTACTATAATTATAGAAATATGTCAAAATAAAACTAACTATTTCTAGTTAGTCTATATTATATAAAACGAAATGTTTCGCCTTAAATCATAAATGGCACGTATTATAAACGGGTTATGGACTTTTCATTGTAATTAATTTCTTTTTTAATAATTTTTTATTGATTCAATTGGTT
>CAYJFC010000011.1:0-41325 GCA_964369625.1 uncultured Muribaculaceae bacterium | reverse complement strand
CCATGGAACTCCGTTACCACAGCAAGTATAAAGCATTACTGGTCTTGTATTACAAATTAAGCAATTTGGTCCTCCACCTAATATAGGTCTATCACAAGTATTTAAGCAATTATCTGGATTGGCATTTTCTTGTAAAACAAGTATTACATTTAAAATATCCATGATACAGTTACTTGAATTTGATTTATCGTTCATAATTTCACCCTTTCATTATTTTCATTAGTAATTTATGTGAATATTTAATTTTTGTGAATACACTAGTTAAATATTTAAAAATGTAGTATAATTATATATAGGTGATTAATATGGAAATTTTATTACAATATTTAATAATTGCAATTATATTAGTAATTATTACTTTAGTTATATTTAAACTTAATAAAAAAGGATTTGATATCGAAGCAAATAAACTAATAACATATTTAGGCGGAAAAGATAATATAGTTAATACTGAATGTAATATGAGCAGATTAAAAGTTATTTTAAAAGATATTACTAAAGCTGATAAAGATGCTATTCAAAAAATTGGAGCCAAAGGTGTTGTTGAAATAGATAATCAATTAAAAATAATATTTGATAAAAAAGCCAAAGAATTAAAAAAATATATCGAAGATTTACTCTAAGATATATTTTTTAAATTACTTCAATATCTATTATATCCGACAATTTAATCTGCTCTTTTGTTGTAGTTAATAAATAACGATCTGTTTTACCGCAGATTGTTTTTTCTTGGACATTATTTTCGGTAGTTATTCTTACTCTCTTTTTATAAATATAGTTTCTTGAATTGAAAATATCTTTGATTTTCATTGATAAATTTTTATTTGATCTAAGTGGCATATCCTTACTTTTAGTATGTGTTTGATAATTATTGAATTCCTTATTTATTGGATTTGCATAAACTCTTGGTAAATCTTTCATTTTATCACCCTCATTATAATTTATGTAAGATATTAGATTTTTGTACCATAATATTAATATGAAAACAAAAAAGAAATACAATATAATATTTTTTATTGGCATAATTATGATATATAGCTTTTTTAACATGTATAGCGCTAAATTTATTAATCCTGTATATGATAATCATTTAATTAAACAAATAATTTGGTATACTCTAGGATTTATAATTATTTTTATTATAAATAAATTAAATATTAAAAAACTATTTTCATTGAGTTTATATCTATATTTATTCTCACTTATAACACTTATATTAGTACTATTTATAGGTAGCGAAATAAATGGTTCAAAAGCATGGTTTAATATAGGGCCTATATCTCTACAACCAAGTGAATTTATGAAAATAACACTTGCATTATATTTATGCGATATTACTAATAAATTTAATGAACAAAAAAAGAAAAATGAAAATAAATATATAATACAGATGTTAATTGTAACAATTATTCCATCTTTTTTAGTATTTATAGAACCTGATACTGGCGCTATTATTTTTTATTTAATAATATTAGTTACTTGTATTATTAATTCTAAAATTAATAAAAAATGGTTTGTATTTGGAAGTATATTATTATTAATAGTCACTGTAATATTTACTTATTTGTATTGGTTTAATCAAAATATATTAATTAGTACTATAGGAACATCATTTTTTTATAGAATAGATCGTATAATCAATTTTAGTGATAATTATCAACTCAATAATGCACTTACTTTAATAGGTTCAAGTGGTTTTTTTGGTAGTAAAATTAATGAAAGTTTATTATATGTCCCTGAAGCTCCAACAGATTTTATATTTGCCTTAAATAGCGGTAATTTTGGTTTATTTGGTAATATAATAATTTTACTATCTTATTTTTTTATTAATTTTATTATCTTAAAAAGCATTAAAAAAGCAAATAATAAATTATTTGTAATTATATTTATTTCGCTTTTTATTTTCCAACAATCTTATAATATTTTAATGAATATTGGATTGCTTCCAATTATGGGAATCCCTCTTCCGTTTTTATCTTATGGAGGGTCTAGTCTATTAGTTTATTTCTTCTTTTTAGCTATTTATTTTAAGTTAATCTAGCGCACTGGGTAATAATAAGAATAAGAATTATAAGCATATGGCATCGCTGGATTATAATATGTAGGAGCTGGATTTACATAAACAGGTCTAGGTCTTGCTATAGATGCAACTGCACCACCTGCTAATGCCCCAAATAAAAATGGAGCAGCGAAAAAAAATCTGTCTCCTTCATTTTTATAATTATAATTATTTTTATACATTGGTATTGATTTATTTATATTATACATAAAAAAATCCCCCTTTCCATATATTATATGAAAAAGAGGTTTAAGACTTAGTTATTTAGTTTATTTTTATATATAATTTACTTAAAGTTTTATTTGTTTCAATTAATCTTTTTAATTTACTTCTATTTTGCACATATATTTTATTTTTACGCCAATATAAAAAATTACTATCTAAAAATTCAAATGCTTTATCAATAAAATTGTTAGCAATGTGTTTATCTTTTTGATTTTTTTGTTGCAAAGTATATCTAAACATAGTTCTAATGTTTAAATATTCTATATGTATTTTTATTTCTTCATAATAGGAAAGAGTTTTTAAATATTTATTAACTTTTTCAAAAACATTAATTATATCAAAAACACTACTATTCATTGTTGTAGTTTGACTATTAGCTCTTATTAAATAATTATAATAAACATTATTTATTTTGCCGATTTTTGATGCCTGTGCTATTAACATAGGTAGTAAATAAGCATCTTCATATTTGCTATTTTCCAAAAATCTATTATTCTTATCCCCAAATAAACTTTTACTATAAAGTTTATTTACAGGACCTAAACTTATATCTAGTAATAAGTTTGGATTATTTTTTAAAGATGTATTATTAAAATTATTAGTTCTTTCATAACCTATTAATTCATAATTTTCATTAACCTTTTTTATATCACATACTACCATATCTAATTTATATTTTTCTGCATAACTAACTAATTTACTTATATAATTAGTTTCATAATAATCATCGCTATCTAAAAAGGTAATATAATCTCCTGTGGCTTTTTTTATTCCATAATTTCTAGAATACCCTATTCCATTGTTTTTATTGTTATGAATTATACATTTTTCACTGAATTTTTCTAATATTTTTTTTGTATCATCTGTTGATCCATCATTAATAATTAATATTTCAATATTTTCATAAGATTGATTAATAACACTCAAAATACATTTTTCAATATATTTTTCACAATTAAACACTGGTATTATAACTGATACTTTTTTCATTTACCCACCTTTAAATACCATTTTAAATTTATATACATTAATAATTTTTTTAATTTTCTAATGATTGTATCTGCTTTTACATTTTCTATTACTTTTAATTTCTTTATTTGGTCAATATATACATTCATATCTTCTTCATTTAATTTTTTCGCTTTAATAATTACACTATTGGCTATATAACTAAGAAGAACTGAAGTATCTTTATTTTGATAATCTTTTCTTTTTAATACTTCTTTAACAAAAAAATAATGATCAATCATATCAAATGCTTTTTGTTTTTCTTTTTTATAGTCATTTGAATTTGTAATACTATTAAATCTAATCAAATAATTATATAAGTATTTATTAATACTACTAATAGATTCTGCTGTGAAAATAACAAGTGGAATAAGACCAAAGTCTTCATGAATTTTATCTTTCATAAATAAAAATTTATGTTTATTCCAAAATGCTTTACGATATGCATATGCACAAGCTACTTCTACAAAATGATATCCTGATATTACTAAAAAAGCATCCTCGCCAGATAGGGATTTAAATTCTTGTTCAGGGAATTCTTTTACTTTTTGATAATTTTCATTATATACAGTTACTTGAAATCTAATTACATCATCGTTATAATCATTTAATGTTTCTAGTAAATTTGGTTCTATGAAATCATCACTATCTAAAAATATAATATATTCTCCAGTTGCTTTTCTCACACCAACATTTCTAGCTTCACTAAGACCTTCATTTTTTTGAGTTATAACTTTTATATTTTCATGTTCATTTTCATATTCAGCTATTATTTTTTTACTTCTATCTTTAGAACCATCATTTACTATAATAATTTCATAATTATTATATGTTTGATTTAAAATGCTATCCAAACACTTTTCTAAATATTCAGCTGTATTATACACTGGAACGATTATACTATATTTTATCATTTATTCCTCCATTAATTTTTCTAATTTTTTTAATCTGCAATCATTAACTTTTTTAAAATCTATTGTTTTTACTTTATTCATGTTCATATTTTTAATGCTGTTAGCAATGTCATTTACATCATTTACTACTATTCCAAAGCCACTATTAATATCTATTATTTCATCAGTAACATTTACTGTAGTAACAATTTTCTTTTTAAGTACTATAGCTTCATTATATACTACAGGAAATCCTTCATATTTACTTGTAAAAAGGATTATGTTAGCTACATTAATATATGGATATGGATTTTTTTTAGCACCAAGCATGTAAACGTTTTTTATACTTTCGTTTTTTATTTTATTTAAATATGTTTTATAATCTGGTCCGTCACCTATTAAATAAAATTTATATTCATTTAATATTTTAGCAACCTCAAATATTTTTGATATTCGTTTAGATTCTTCATCCATTCTTCCTATAAAAAAAACGTTCTTATCATCATACTTAATATCTATTATTTCTTTTGATAATTTAACTATATTTTCATAATCAACTAAATTATTTATAACCTCTACTTTATCTTTTAAATTAGGAAAAACATTCACTAAATCGTTTTTTATTTCATTAGCAACACAAATTATATGATTATAATTATTTATTTTTCTATTTTTAAAGAATTTTTTATATTCACCTATATCTTCATATATATATTTATAATTACTATGAATATAATAAATTTTATTTTTACATAGTGCATTTACCAAAAAAGCACCTGGTAAAGAATATGTTGCAAAAACTATTCCTACATCAAATTTTTTAGAATATTTAATCAACCATTTCATTCTCTTAAACAAGTTAAATATTTTACTTAAAAAATTTATTTTAAAATTACTAGGTTTATATTCTAAAATTTTTATTTTACTATTAATATCATGTAAAAATATACCACTTTTATTTTCTAAAACTAAAGTTACATCATATTTATCTAAATTGAAATTATTCAAAAGTATAACCAAAGATTTTTCTATCCCACCATAATTTAAATCAACACCAGTTACAAGTATTTTCTTTTTCAAGTATATCACCTAAACTTATTATATTACATTTATTATTTTAGTGCAAATTAAAAGCATGTTACCATGCTATTTAAACATTCCTAAATAATAATTTTTCTTACCTTTTTTTATTAATAAAACTTTATTATCTATTGCTATATCTTTATTAATTAATAAATCATATTCTGATACTTTTTGATTGTTTATAGATATTGCCCCTGCAGTAATAAATTCTCTTACTTCCCTTTTTGATGAGCATACATTATATTGCACTAATAATTCATTTATTGCAATTTCTTCTTCGTTTATATCAAATTTTTTAACGCCTGTTAAAGATGTGATAATTTCATCACTTGTTAATTTAAATATATTTTCACTAAATAAATTTTCACTAATTTTAGCAGCTTTCTCATAATCTGTTTTTCCATGAATATCAGTAATAATTTCTTTAGCTAAAGCTTTTTGAGCAACTCTTTTTTCTGGAGCCATAAAATGCATTTTTTCTATTTCTTTGATTTCATCAAGTGTTAAGAAAGTAAATACCTTTAAATAATTAATAATTATTTCATCATCAAAATTTATAATATATTGATACATTTCATAACTTGATGTTTTATTTTTATCAAGCCACATTGCATTACCTTCTGATTTACCTATTTTATTACCATATTTATCTGTAATTAATGGCATTGTAAATCCAAAAGCTTCTTTATCATTTTTCTTTCTAATTAACTCTATTCCAGCAGTAATATTTCCCCACTGATCAGATCCTGCTGCCTGGACTGTGCACCCTTCAGTTCTAAATAAATATTCAAAATCAAGAGCCTGCATTATCATATAAGAAAATTCTGTATATGTAATTCCTGTGTCTAACCTTCTTTTTATAATATCCTTATCAAGCATATAGTTAATATTAAAAAATTTACCATAATCTCTTAAAAAATCTATAAAATTAATATCTTTAGACCAATCGTAATTATTTACTATCTTAGCTTTGCCTTCTAATATAAAACTAACTTGTTTGCTAAGTCCATCTAAATTTTTTTGAACATCTTCCTTAGATATAATAGTTCTTTCACTTGTAGGTCTAGGATCACCAATTAAACCAGTTGCTCCGCCTACTAATAGTATTGGATTATGTCCAGCTCTAGCTAACCTTTTAGCCGTAACAAGTGATGAATAATGCCCTATATGAAGACTATCCGCAGTTGGATCTGTCCCCCAATAAAATGTTATTTTTTCTTCATTTAATTTCTTTTCTATTTCAGGTGAAGATATGTCTTTTAATAATCCTCTCATTTTTAATTCTTCAAATAATTTCATTTTTTCCTCCTATAAAATTTCTTTTAATTCATTTATATTTTTTATGTTTTTATAATTTGTTTTTTTATCCTTTAAATTAAGAAATATTGCATTCATTCCTAATTCTAATGGCATCTTTACATCAAGTATTATATTATCTCCAATAATTAAACATTCACTCACATTATACGGTTTACATATATTCAAATATGTATTTTTATCTGGCTTTTTACCAAAATTATCAGCACAATATATTTTATTAAAATATTTATCAATTCCTAATTTATTTAATCTTTTATATTGATGATCATACAACCAATTTGATAATGCATATATTTCATATTTATTTGATAAATATTTTAATATTTCTGTAGTTTTTTCAAACATACATTCAACATTATCTAATACAAATTTAAATGCCTCATCAAAATAATATTCATTAAAATTTGAATTAATATTATTTTTAATATAATTTATAATTCCTTCTTTAGTAATTTCATTATTAACACAGAAAACGTCTATTTCTTCATATATTTTTTTGATATCTTTATTATATTCAGGATAATTTAGCGCAAACAATTCAAATGACTTTTTCATAACTTCACTAGATTCTAATATAGTATCATCAATATCAAATATAATTCTTTTAATCATAATAACCTTTCTAAAATAAAAAAACACAAATTAATTAGTAAGGACGAGCAAAGCCCGCGGTACCACCTTAATTTATGATTTATTCATACTCTTTAAATTTTAACGATTTTTATTACCGATTTAGCTCCAGAGTTGTAAATTCCTTCATTACTAACAACTTAATTATAAACGAAATAATATTTTTTTACAAGTTTTATTTCTTTTTTCTTTGTGGATTTTGTTCTTCAAGTCGTCTAATAACATTTTTGTAATAACTTACTTCATTTTTCAAGTCTACAACCTTAATACTATCAAGACCCATTGTTGCGAGTAAAATTGCAACATAAACACTTACAAGCATTTGCAAGCCTACTCCATCTTCTATATCTTTTACTTTTACGATATTAGTTGTAACTTTATTTTCATTATAGTTGTATACATAACCAACAATTTTTGCATCACGATCTTCATTATTAGCTTTAATAGTAGAAATATTTAATAACTCTAAATTATCATTTAAATAAGTAAAATCTATATTGTCTATAACTTCATAATATAATTCTGTATTAAACATTTTATTATTATTAAAATCAAATCCATCTAATGTATAAGTATATATATCTTTTACCCATTCATTATCATCATTCAGTCGAGCAGGAGTATAATATTCTATTTTAGAATGCATACTAGCATCAGGTTTATACTTATAGTCAAGTATTTCTAAGTTACTATCTGTTTGTTTTAGATATATTTCATGACCATTTTCTTTAACAGGAAAATCTATTGTAAAATAACCAATAGTAGCCGCTATATATACTGGGACAGAATATATAAACCTTTTGATTTTTTCTTGTTTTATCTTTTTTTTACATAAAGATATATCATTTTGTATTTTTTCTATACTCATTTTATTCTCCTAATATTTACCTGGAAATTTTATTATGTTATTTACAGGAACTTCACTTGGGTTAGATTTTGCTTCTTCTAGTTCATTTCTAAGTTTTATTATGATGTTAGATTTAACACTTTCATATACACAATCACAATCAAATATTGATTTTATAATATAATTATATTCTATTATTTTAGAATTATAAAATGCTGCTACCGCAAACATTTTTTTGAATAATGAAATAACCAAATCAGGATTATTAAGGGTATCGTAATGAACTCTGTTTTTGTATTCAGTTAAGTCCATAAAAGCGTTTATTATAATATTTTTACACTCTAAATTATACCCAAATGAAATATTCATCATTTTTTCTAATTTTTCAATATTATAATTAATAATATTATATAACATTTCTCTAGTTGGTTCTTCTAATTTTAAAGTTTCAAATCTTCTTCTAAAAGCAGAATCGTTATTAATTATTTTATCAAATTCATTTATAGTAGTAGCTCCAATAATTTTTATATCGCCTCTATCTAAATAAGGTTTAAAAATATTAGCTAAATCATTATAAGATTTATTTCCAGCGCCTGTGCCAATTAAATTATGAATTTCATCAATAAATAAAATAATATCATCATTATTTTTAAGCTCACTAACTAGCGCTTCAACTTTTTTTTCAATATCTCCTACTAAACTACATCCCTGCACTATAGATGAAATATTCAATTTGTATATTTTTTGATTTTTTAAACAATCAGGAACATAAGCTTTTTGAATTAAATAAGATAATCCTTCAACTAAAGAAGTTTTACCTACCCCGGCATTACCTATTATTAATGGGGATTTTTCAGGAATTAATAAACTTATCATTAAGTTTTCTAATTCTTTATCTCTTCCGATCGCAGGATTATTATAATATTTTTGACTATTTAAATTATTAGCGTATTTTAAAGAAGATTCAAATTTTTCATTTTTTATTTTTTCAGGCAATGTATATTTTTTATTTTCACCATCATTAACTATAATCTTATCATTTTGATTGTGCAGTACATCAAACATATAAGCAACTAAATTTTTATTTATTTTTTTTAAAAATTCATCACTTAAAATTACATCAAATAACATTTTAAAATATGATTTTTGATTATATACTTCGTTTTCTTTAAAATATGTTATATACCTATTATGAATCTTAATATTTCCAAATAAAATATTAATTTTTGAAATATCATTATTAGATACCGGAGTTTCAAAAAAATCATTTTTTGAAATAATTTGCATAATACTAGTAGGTAAATTATATTTAAATTCATTTAATAACATAAAAAAAAGTGATAGATATGCTTTATCTAATTCTACTAGTGTCTCATTTTCATATTCAACATTTTTATCAGATAACTTTGAAAATAATTTAGCTGTATCTATTATAATTTTTTTAAAAATAAATTCATCATCTACATTATATATTTTCAAATTATTATTGCTTTCCATAATATTGCCTCTTTCTTGCATGGTATTATAGCATAATTATTAAAAAAAAAATACTCCGTATCTTAATCTAAATTTACATTATGATATATTGCTGATACATCATCTATTTCATCTAGCAAACGATATAGTTTTAAGAAATTTTCTAAATCTTCACCTTCTAATACTATTTCGTCTTTAGCAAACATACCAATTTCATCATATTCATAATTAATATTAGTATCAATTTTTTCTAAGGCACTTTTAAGTTTATCATAATCTCTTGGATGAATGCTAATAGTAACTAAACCATTTTCATCTTCTAAATCAAGTGGATCAATATCATTTTCTATTAAAGCATTCATAATTGTTTCTTCATCTAATTTAACAGTTAACACTGCTAAATAATCATAATTATAAGAAACAGAATTAGTAACCCCTAAACTTTTATTTAGCTTATTAAAACATGCTCTAACCATGCCAACTGTACGATTAACATTATCTGTTAAACATTTAATAATAAGTGTAGATGCTCCAGGTCCAAATCCCTCATAAACTACTTCAGAGTATTCATCAGCACCTACTCCCTTTGCTTTATCAATAGCTCTTGCTATTATATCACTTGGAACTTGCTCTTTTTTTGCTTTATCAATTAATCTTCTTAGTGAATCATTTGAATCAGGATCAGGGTTTCCCTTTTTAGCTATTAAATATATTTCTTTTGCATAAGTTGTATATATTTTGCCTTTAGCTGCTCCTGTTTTCAAAATACTAGCTTTTCTAACTTCATAAGCTCTTCCCATAATTTCCTCCTATATAAATATATTATAACATGTATTATATTTACAATATATCTTTTTTATTTAATTTTAATATTTTATTAGGTATTCCACTAAAACATTTATTTGTTTCTCTTTCTATTAATATTATATTTTTTTCAAGTAATGGTAATATAAATTCTTGATAAATATCTTTAACTTTTGTTTTAGGATTAAATTTATTATATATATAAGCAAAATCAATAATTGAAATATCTCCTTTAATTGATAAAAAATATAATAAATTTTGATATTCATTCGTTGACAAACTAACATTTAAATTGTCACTAATTTTTTTTATAATAATTTCTTTTTCTAATTCTTCCTTTACATTGTTAAGCATATACTTTAAAAAATGTGTTAAATCATTTGAACTTTTAGACCTTTTTATTACATTATAATATTCTGGTTTTTTCCACGTTATTGCTCTGTTAAATATAATGTAAGGATATATATCATTATTAAGTAAATGCCACATAGAAGCTGTTCTAGCAGTTCTTCCATTTACATCAAAGTACGGATGAACATATACAAAATAAAAATGTAATATTTGAGATTTTAAATATATTTCTGTATTTAAACTAGTTAAATTATCATTATTTAAAAAATCAAAATAATAATTCATATATTCATCAACTAACTTATGATCCATACACTCTACTGGATCTACAAATACATTATTAGTAGTATAAATAAAAACTTTATCTTTTCGATAAAAATCTCCCATTAAAGAAAGTTCTTTCTCAGTTAATAAACCTTCACTTAATAATGCATATAAATTTTTTAAACTATCCTTATTTATTTTAGTATTATTTAAAATAAATTGATATCCATTATATAAGTTAATAATTCTTTTATTTTTTTCAGAAAATGCATTCTTATTTGAACTTCCTATTACTTTTTTTATATAATCAAGATTATCTAAATATCCTTCAATTTGGTTATTAGTTTTTATTTCTTGATTTATCATTATTTTTTCTGTTATTTCCTTTTGAAATACAATTGGACTACTTTCTAAAAAAATTTCCATATTTTCAACAATAGGTTTTATAACTTCTTCTTTATAATAAAAACTATTTCCATCTGTTTTATATAAATTTAATTTTTCTTTCATAAAAAAACACCTGAAAATAATATATTATAAAAATTATATAATTTCAAGTTTTTTAATAGTTAATAACTTATCATAAGAATATTTTAATACATATTCATCAGAATTTATTACATTATCATCAATATATTTCATAACATTGCTTAAAGGATATGTATTTTCTTTTATTTCAATTTTATGATCTAATTTCATATATTTATACGGGATTTTTGTCAAAATATTTATATATTTTCCGTTTTTATTAATAAATGTATAAGCTCTTACAACGTTTATTAAATCATTATCTTTTAAAAGTTTATCTTCTAAAATATCAGTAATATAATCTTTTACATTTTCAACTATTTGATTGTTAAACTCAAGAACATCATCTATTCCAATTACTAAATCATAAATATTGTTATTTAAGTTATTATATACATTAAACGCTTTAACATATGCTCTGTTAATTACATCTCCGCTTTCTTCTACATCAATAATTTGTTCTTTAATATCACTAAGAGCATAAAAATCAATTTTACTATCGAGTAGTTTGCTTAATATATTGGATATTAATTTAAATTTATCTTTATTTCTCGTTGCTATTAATATTTTCATTTTTTCACCACTATTTCAAATATTTAATGAATTTATATATAATAAATTCATTGTTATTATTTTTGAATTTTTTTATTTCTTTCTTAAGGTCATATATTTTACTATAAGAATATTTTTCTTTAGTAAAAATATATTCCATGGATTTAATTATTAAATCTTTTTTATTCCTAGTAAAGAAAAAAACTTCAACACGTTTAAGTATTTTATCTGGAACTTTTCGAGTTAAATATTTATAGAATAAATTGTTATTACTTTTAAATAAATATTTATAGCCATCTAATTTCTTTAAAACCCTCATAGTATCCACATAACCCATTTCAATGTTATCATATATTTTCATTTTATCAGTATTAAGCATACTACCTAGTGCTCTGGATGGAGATATTTTAATAATTGTAGATTTTCCTAAACTTTTCCTTTTAACTGCAACTGCGTTTAAAGATATAACATATATTTTTTTATATTTTTTTTCTTCTAACATATTAGATGGAGAATTATCATAAAAACCACCATCTAAATAGAAATTATCACCATCTAATTTTACAGGTTTAAATATTGGTAAAAAAGCACTAGCAATTATATAATCTATTAATTTACCACTAGGTATATCCTCTTTAAATAAATATAATGGTGTTTTGTCATTAACTCTATAAGTAACAAGTCCATAATCTACTTTGTTACTCCTAATTATGTCTTCGTCTATTAAATTATTTAACCTTAACTTTAATTTATTTATATCAAGCCCACTTTTATTTTGAACATTTTTTATTTCTCTAGTAATATTTTTTATATAGTTAATAAAATTATTATGATTTATATCTTTACTTAATCCTAGTAATTCACTTATGTTTTCATTTAACCAAAAATTTTCTAAATCATTTGTTTTTCCTGTTAATATTAATGCAGCATTTATTGCTCCGATTGAAGTACCTGTAATTCCATTAAAATTAATTCCTGCTTCATTGAAAGCTTTTATTGCACCAACTTGATAGGCCCCTTTAGTGCCGCCACCTTCTAATGATAATCCAATCATTTTACCTCCAAAATTTTATAACTATTTTTCCTATTAATTTTGAAAAATAGTTTCTTTGGTGATTTCTTTTTAATCTTTCATAAAAATTATCATAAGAGTCTATTTGATAGTTTAAATCATCATTAAATTTTTGTATATCACTACATACTGGAGAATAATTGTTATTTTCCATAAATATTTTACTTAGTATATACTTAATATCCATTCCTCTAGCGGAAATTATTGATTTTATTAAATCATTGTATGCTATATTAAATTTGTCATTACTAGCTATATTTATTGTTTTCTTATTATATTCTTTGGACATATCAATTAATTTTACAAATGCATAACCTGCATCCATACTAGTAATGACATTTACAACTTCTTTAGTATTCATTTGATAATAATAATCACTATTTTTATTTGAATCAAGTAACAATGGCAATCTTACAATAGTATATTTTTTACATTTTTCTTTAATAAGATTTTCACATTTTCTTTTATAAACTGTTAAATAATTTAAATTATTTATTTTAACTTTATTTTTAATACTTATATTTGAATCATTTGTTCCATATACTGACGTAGTTGATGTATAAAAAAGGCTACAATTTGGATTATAATAATTTATAGATCTAACTAAATTTTCTATAACATTTAATTCTAATGATTTTACTAATTCTTTACTAATGCTACCAATACCTTGCGGAACACTTGATAAATATATAACAAAATCATGATCTTTAATAAGAGCTTCGATTAAAATTCGATCGCAAATATCTCCATAAATAATATTGATTCTTTTTTTATATTTTTTTAAACTACTTACAGTTTTGCTATTTTTAAAATCTAGTGCAGTTATTTCATATTTACCTTCACTTAATAAATATTTAATAGTCTGAAGTCCTACTGCACTTCCCGCTCCAGTAACTAATACTCTTATCATAGTAAAACCTCTTTTCATATTACTTTACATAAAAAATTATATCACTTTTTTTAATTTTTAGCAAAAAAAAAGATTAAATATTATTAATCTTTTATGGTGCTGTATTTACACAAGCAACATTTTCAAATGATAACATTGCTCCATAAGTTTTACCTGCATTTTCAGTTTGATCAAATGGTTGATTGTAAAATCTAACTTGAACAGTCCATGTTAATATTCCAGATTGTTCAATACCAGAAACTGCATATGTAGCATCATTTACTAATGTAATAGGTGTTGTATCAGTTATATTATGTAATGATGTTTCAGCAAATGTTCCACCTGTTATAACAGCTGTAGCGTTAGATGAAGAACTTGTTCCTTGAATAGTATATTCTAAAGCATTTGATGCATTAGTACTAGAATTAACAAAACCTTGTTGATTAACTGGTGTATAAACTATATCATATGTACATGTATTCGTTCCACCACCAGTACCAGTACCAGCTTCAATAGTAAGTGTTGCATCTGCACTTTTATATTCACCTAGATCTTTATCATCTTCTAACATATCTTGAAGTGTAACTTCCATATTAACTGGCGTTGCTGAAGTGTTAACTGTATCTATTGATGTAGTCTTAGTAGTGATTGCACTTTCTGCATTGTCTGCTCCTGTTGCTGTAAAGTACGCAAAAGTTGCTCCAACTACTGCTACTAATAATGTTGCTACTGCTATTACTGTAAGTAGTAATGTATTTTTTCTT
Organism: uncultured Muribaculaceae bacterium; assembly: GCA_964369625.1. Lineage (GTDB taxonomy): Bacteria > Bacillota_I > Bacilli_A > RF39 > UBA660 > CAKOSP01. The sequence continues at coordinate 26,560 of CAYJFC010000011.1, read as the reverse complement.
TCCATTATTTATTCATCCTCTCTCTTTATTATAAATATATCAAATATTCTTTTTTATTTCAAGTGTTTTTTCACTAATTGTATGTATTTTTACAAGTTAAATTTTCAATCATCACTTTTCCACCAAAATCTTTATTTTGATTGTCATCTTGATTAAATGATTGATTATAAAAACCTACTTCAAATGTCCATTCCTGAACAGCTGTTTTATTTACTCCTGATAAAGAAAATTCAATATCACTTGCTAATATTAATTTACTATCTATATTTCCTAAACTGGTTTCCACAATAGCATCACTGTTTTGATTATTAGAACCTTTAATAGTATATTCTTTTGCATTACTTATATTTGCTGCACTATTATAATATACTACATTTGGTATGTAAGAAATATCATAAGTACAATCAATTTGGCCACCATCTACTGATGTTTTTAAAGTGACTTTAATAGGTACATCATTGCTTGCTGTAGCAGCAGGATTTACTGCATCTATATTAGCATCTTTCATAACTTCACCAGAAACAAGTAAGTTAATAGGACTACCACTTTCTGCATAAGCTATACCGCTTTCTGCAGAATGAAGTTCATATCTTGAAAACTCATGACTTGCCGAATTAGCTGTAAAATATGCAAATGTTGCTGTTATAGTTCCCGCACTTATTGCTACAAAAACAATGATAGCCAATAATAATTTTGTTTTACTTTTTTCCATTTTATCACCCATTTATATTCACCGAACTTATAATATTGTTATTAACCACAATATTAACTCCTGATATAACATCATCACTGCCACCTACAATTTGATACACATTTGGGATAATGACTGCACTACCATTAGTTAATGTAGCTTCATGTGAATTACGTACATAGTTATTAACATTCCTTAACTGCTCTGTAGTTGTTGCATATGTATAGGCAATTGTTGTTAAATTATTACCTGCACTTACTACATGTGAATTGTTGTATTTGTTAAGTGATTGAAAATCCTTTTCTAAAAGTTCAAATGTACCTTGATATGTATTACCGTTTGATTCCGTTATATTCATAAGGTAAATACCTTCTGATAAACCATTTAAACTATAATTACCTGATGAATCAGTTACTGCTTTATATGATCCGTTTAATAAACTTATTGTCGCCCCAGCTAAATTATCATTATTGCCATTTTTAAGATTTCCATTTATATTATAATTAGTATATGCATCTTTAACTTCTGATAAAACATTTATTTTTAAATAAAGTTTATAATTTGATAAATATTCAGGTGCAAATTCATCTAACCATATTTTTATTACATAAGTTTTAGCATTACTGCCAGATGAGCTTTTTTCAATAGTATCTTTGAAAAAAACATGAGTTGCACTTGTGAAATCCGATGTATCCATTTCATTTATAGGTAAATTACCTAAATCTATTATTTCACTTATTTGAACATTTGTAGAGTTTACAGTATCATATTCAAATAAAGCCATATTTAGAAATTCAAGTGGTATTAATTTTTCAGTTGTAGATTCTCCATAGTCATTTACAAATGCATCATAATCGTAACCTATTGTTAAAACAACACCAGAATCTATTGTTCCGTTATTTTGTAAGTATATAGTACTTTGAGCTACACTATTTAAAGCAATATCATCTGGTGTTGGTACTAAATTATTATCCGTTATTGATGTAGAAGATGAACCATAATCAACTATTAAACTACCAGCTACTATTGACTGCTCTGATTCACTTGTATCAATATCAAAAAATACTGCATATGAAAAACCTAATGATGTTATAGTTAAACAAATAACACATATTAACATAATTATAGATTCTTTTTTTAAACTACTGATTATTTTCATTTAGTTATTCACCTTACTCTTATTTTAATTTTAACATAAAATATATAGATGTACAATTATTAAACAAAAAAATACAAAAGTTTTTTACTTTTGTATTTCATTATAACTTATAGCTTCATAATTTTCATAATGCTCTGCTATTTGAGCATAATCATGTTCATTTAAATTATTCCATATAGGAATAGATATTAATATAAGTGCAAAAGCTACTACAGCTTCTAAAATATATTTACCCATAAGAACATTTTTTGATACAATCATTTTAATACCCCCCGATATATAAGAGAATTATATCATATTTGATACATTTTGTCAAATTTTAGAAATTTAATATTAATACAATTACTAGTAAACTTAATATAGTACATATAATTATAGATTGTTTATTCATTATTTTCTACCTCACGTGCATTATTAATTTTATTAGTTTTCACAAAAAAAAACAAGAAAAAAATATAATTTTACATTATATTTTACATTAGTGTTTTGATTTATATATTAGATTTGCAATTTTTTTATTAAACAATAATAAGTATATACCTTTTAAAGAAGTATAAAAATATTTATTTTTTCTAAAGTTAGGATAATTTTGTTTAACATATATAATACATTTATTTACTGTATCTTCAAATAACTGTTTATCATCTATATGAGCAAGGGCTTTTACCATTGTAGCATATAAATATCTTATATTAGAATATTCTAACTCTAATTTATATTTATCATATAGATTATTAACTTTATAATAATCTATGATACTTTCCCAGTTACTTATATAATCAAATACCTTTTCATTAAATGTATATGTTATTGAATTATCTCTTTGTAAATATTGATAATATGCTTTATTAATAACACCAAGTCTTTTTACCTTAGAAAATAATCGGTATGTCAGTTCCACATCCTCATACCATATACCTTCTTTAAATTTTATATCATCAAATAATATTTTTTTATATATTTTATTACATATCGCAGGATATATAGATATTAATGATTCTCTTATATCATTTTCATTATATAAATCACTTTTAAATGATGAAGTAACTACAACCTCTTTTGTTTTATATATATAATTCATATTACATGCCACTACATCAAAATTCTCTAAAAATGCTTTATCATACATTTCTTCAAACATTTCATGGTCAACATAATCATCGCTATCAACAAAAGCTACATACTCACCTACTGCCTTTTCAAGTCCATAATTTCTAGCACTACTAAGTCCACCATTTACTTTAGTAAATGCCTTAATAATATTTGGATAATTTTGGGCGTAATCGTCAATTATTTTTTGACTATTATCTGGTGAACCATCGTTTATAACAATTATTTCATAATTATCTATAGTTTGGTTAACAAGCGAATTCAAACATTTATTCAAATATTTTTCTACATTATATACTGGCACTATGATACTAATTTTTTTCATATAATTTCCTCACTAAACTTCCCGCTATAAAACCACCTATTAATGTTATTAACAATTGATCAAGTACACTTCCTGATAATATTGCTATAAAACACATTAAAGTAAGTGAAAATATAAGTGTAATAATCTCTAGATTAAATTTGGCTTTATATCTTTTAAATATTATAAATATAGATATTGCAATTAATATTAAATATGGATAAACTAATAATAAGCTACCAATTACTCCTAAGGTATAAAAATGAACTAAAAAATCATGTTCTAAATAAAATCCACCACTTCTAAGTCTTGAAAAACTAAGGCCAAAAAATTTATCTAAATTATTATCGTTTTGCAAATAAATATCATCCATAATATAATTTTCTATGAGTCTATTATCACTACGCTCTAAATATGGAAGTGACATAACATCTATCCAGAATTCTGGATTTTTTTCGTAATTATAAATTTTTTCTACAAATTCTTCTGACAACAGATAATCATCATAATTTTCTTTTATAAATTCTATTTGTTTTTCAGTACTAAATGTTTTAGGGTTCACATCACTATTATCCATTTCTGTTGATAAATCAGCATAATCATCTGCAAATTTGCGATACTGAATTGGAGAAATTTGAAGTAATGCAAACATCAATACTAATACAGCTATGTATTTTAATATCATTTTTTTATCGAAATTTTCTGCTTTTTTCACAAATACCATAAATATATATATTATAAACATAACAATCATTATAGCTAACCATCCATAAGATGAAACTCTTGTACCAAGCATTAAACAAGTAATTATTTGCAGTAATAACAATATAAATAATGCATTTTTTTTATTTTTAAAAATATAATATATTATTACAGGCATTGTCATAATAAGCAGTGCTGCTAACTGATTAGCAGACATAAATAAACCACGTGAAGATATATCAACATTGGTATACATTGAAGAAGTATTAAACCAACTAAATATATTTGCAGTAATCATTTGTTCATTTGTTCCATAACTAGGAAGTGATATTTTAAATATATTAGTAATTATAACAAATGATGAGATAATAAATACTATCCAATAAAATATTTTTTCTATTTGTTTTGATGATAAATTTATATTATATGTAACATAAGCTACCACTAAAGGAAGAACCATTCTAACAATATAAAATGCTTCTTCTATAATACTATAATTATATGTCCCTATGATATTATTAAAATTTTGAGCATTTATATGATGAAATATAAAATATATTATTAATAAAAATCCATATATTATAAACCATTTATAATTTTTATTTATTTTAAAACTCACAATTACTAATACAAAAAGTATAAAAATCATAATCATTCTAATAATGGTTGATGGAGAAAATCCAACAAAATTCATTACAGTATCACTATATAAATAATAAATATCTAAAAGTGGTTGAATTATTAAAAATATAATTAATATTTTTTTTGCAATATTTAAAGTTTTTTCATTTCTTATTTCCATAACTTTTCTATTTTTACTATTATTTCCTTTCCATCATTTTTTGTTTTCTCTAAATTTAATTTAATACCATTAAGTATATTTGGATTATCAATTATTTCTATTAATCCATCATATAAACCATCTATGCTGTTATCCTTAATAATTCCAGTAACGCCTTGACTAATCATTTCTTTGGCACTACTGAAATCTAATGTAAATACTGGTGTATTTAGCGTCATAGATTCAATTATTGTTAATGGATAACCTTCTGATAGGCTAGAAATTATCATACAATCAGCTTGTTTTATGTAAGGATAAGGATTTTTTTTAAGACCCATTAAACTAATATAATTATTTAAATTATATTCCTTAATTTTATTTTCAATATCACTTTTTATATCGCCGTCACCTATCATTGTTAAATGAACATCCTTAAGTAATAACTCCTTATTTAATTTGTGAAAAACTTCAATTAATCTATCATATCCTTTTACTGGATGAAATCTTCCAACCGTAATAAATTCTAATTTAGAGTTATACTTTATATTCTCTTCATTTGACTTACTAATAATTTTGTCTTTATCCATATAGTTATTTATAACTATTGTTTTATCTTTAACTCCATAAATTTCATTAAATTTATTTTTTATATCTTCACTTATTGCTACTACTACATCTAATGTATTAATGCTATTTTGAAATGTTTTATAATATTTTTTTGCAGGATTATTATTTGAATAATCAGTGTGCAAAAAAGTTATTTTTTTCTTTGAATCACCAGCTGCTGTAAAAACAGTACAAAATCCATCTTTGTAAGCTATTTCTACATCATAATTATCTTTTAGAATTTTTTTTCTATTTTGTTTTATTTTATTTTTAATAAGGCCAGTTTTCATTAAAAATATTAATTGTATTTTTTTTAATATATTTATAATATTATTACTTTTTAGAACTTCTTTTAAACTTTTATTACACACTGTATAAAATGGTATAGATTCTAAATAATTTATATTGCTTATATTATTTAAACAATCACCTTCATTGTTTAAAATAAGTAAATCAATTCTATTATTTACTTTGTCTATTTTAGAAAGTATTTCTCTTAAAACAATTGAAACTCCACCTATTTTTTGATCATCTACTACAAATAATATTTTTTTCATCTTTACTCCCTTATATTTTTAATAATTTTTTTAGTAATTTATATTTCTTTTTCATTACAAGATAACACATAATTTTATATTTAAATGACTCTTTTTTAAAATATTTATTTTGTCTATATTTAGGATATTTTTCTTTCATTATATCAACAATTTTATTTAGACTATTTATACCTTCTTCATATTTTAAAAATCTTAAAGCAGCACCATGTAATAAGTTTTCTATATATATATACTCTATTTCTTCTTTATATTTTTCATAATTAGATTCTTTTATAAATAAATTAGATAAATGTTCAAGCACATAAAATATATGTAATAATTTTTCATTATATTCACTTTGTCTCATAGTGCTATTTTCATGAATAATATAATTATATAAAGGTTTATTTATATATCCAATATTTTTTGCATAATTTGCAAGTGATGGGATAACCGCTAAATCCTCGTATATATAATTTTCTAAAAATTTAATGTTATTTATAAATTTATTAGAATAAATTTTATTCCATGGTCCTGCAGGTGATATTATATAATTTTTAATATTATCACTAGCCATTTTTTTGAACATTTCTACTATTTTTTTACTGTCCGCACTAATTTCATAACAATCAAATATTAATATATCATATTTGTTTTTGAGTAAAGTATCATTTATTACTTCATACATATTTTTTTCTACATAATCATCACTATCAACAAAAGAAATATAATCTCCTGTAGCTTTAGTTAACCCTAAATTTCTAGCACTACCTTGTCCCCCATTTTCTTTTTTTATATAAATGATATTATCATATTTTTTTGTATACTCTAATACTATACTTTCGCTATTATCTTTTGTTCCATCATTTACTAATATTATTTCTAAATTAGAATATGTTTGATTTACCAAAGAATCAAGGCATTTACTTAAATGTTTTTCTACGTTATAAATTGGTATTATAATACTATATTTAAGCATTTTTTTCTCCTTTACTAGACTTTTTTAAAAATTTTAAAAGTTCTTTAAAAGTTTCATCCTTAGACATTATTATTAAACTTCCATATATTAAAAGTCCAACAACTACTTGAATTATCAAGGTTAAATATCCTACACCCATTAATAATCCAATTATTAATATAATTGATCCCATTACTCCTGCAAATAATAAATATCTTATAACATATTTAAGTGAACCATTAAATAAATTGTCTTTTCTAACAAAATATAATTGAATTATAAATACTAAAGCTTCTGCTAAAAGCGTTGCAATTGCAGCACCAAAAGAATCTATAAAATTAATTAGTATTAAATTCAATATGAAATTCAATATACAACTAATTGTTACTGAAATAGTATACTCTTTAGTTCTATCAAGTGGTATTAAAAACTGCATTCCTGTTACACTAGATAAAGATATAAATATAATTACTGGACTCATTAAACTAATTAAATATCCCGTTTTTGTAAAGCTTTCTGTTAAAAACCAAGGAATAACAAATGGACTTACAACAGCTAGTCCAATAGCCATTGGTATTGATATAAAAAGTATTACTCGAAATGATTTTTTTACATATTTTTTTATTTCTTCAATATTCTTTTCTTCTTTTAATCTAGCAACAAAAGGAAGCATTACCGTTCCTACTGAGGTAGTTACAAATAAAAACATATTTACAAATTTATGTGCATATCCATAATAACCTACTTCACTTATATCACTACTTAATATTCCAAGCATTGTCTGATCTAACATACTATATATACTAATTGCAAGCTGTGGTATAAATAAAAGTAAATTAGGTTTAATATGTTTTTTTATTTCACTAAATTTAAAATATTTAAATTTAAATGATACGTATTCCTTAATACTAATCCACATAATTGTTTGCGATAATAAATAAAAAACATTTGAAAATATTACATATAGTATGAAGTCATCTACAGTTTTAATAAACAAAAATAATGCAGCTATATTAACTGCTTTTACAGTTAAATCTCTAATAGTTATTTTTTTAAAATCTTGAACTCCTACAAAAAGCCAAGATATGTCAAAAGATGTAGCTATTGCTGTAATACCATAAATTAATATAACCGTTTTATAATCTATGTTAATAAATGAAAATGCTAAGTAATAAACTACTGTTATTAATCCTAACCATATTAATTGCAAAGAAAATATTTCAGTAAACGTTTTATTTCTTTTTTCTCTATCATCTTTACATTTTGCTATTTCTTTATTACCATATATTCTAATACCTAGCATTCCAACTAGTATAAACCAATAAACAATTGAAAAAGCAAAATTAGAAGTTCCTACTAAATCTGCACCAAGAACTCTTGTAACATACGGCGCTGTAATTAACGGTGTTAATAAACTTATTACATGATATAAAATATTATAAAAATAATTTTTAGTAACTTTATTCATTTTTTTCACCTCTTATTTTATCTAGCATATCAAGTATTTTTTCATCTTTTTTAGTATCGAATTTTCTAGCAAATATTACTTTCTCAGCAGCATTTAATAATTTATCATAATCTTCATATGTAAGAGTTCTAGGTTCTTCTGGACCTGTTACCCAGTCTACATATCTTAAACTATCATTAATAACACTGTTTTTAAATGCACTATTTTTAAGCATTGTTTGTATTACCATCTCATCTGGAAACTGAACATATTTAAAATAGTTTCTTACATTTTCATAATTATTAACTATATATTTAGCAGCATCCATATTAATATTAAACCAATTAGATCCACTATAAGGTATATACTTTTCTATAAATTTTTTATTAACTTTAAAAGTTTTTTGAATTTTAATTAAAGATCTATTTATAAACATATAATATCTATTTCTAGGATTAAATTTAAAAGGAAATATATTGTTTATAATATTGTGATAGAATTTATATCTATTACACCTACCATCAATTCCCCAAGCTTTATTAGGAAGTTTTTCACATTCTAAATAATTTTTAGTAATGTCGATATTATTTAATAAGTTAGTTTCTTTTATTAAATAATCTTGGCCAGATATAAATAAAATATAATCAATATTGCAGTTAATAATTTTACTTAACAAAAATACTGTAGCATCTACCTGAGAAATATCAGCCCAATATACTTTTTCTTTAGAATATATATTAATATTTTTTATATCTTTTAAATTTTCTAAAAATGGATTTATATCAGCTTTTTTATCCACATGTATAAAGAAAAAAACATTATCATTTTCTAAAGTTTTACATAATCTTTTAAGTTGCTTAACATTATTATGAACAGTCATCATTATTGCTATTTTTTTCATTATACACTCTTTTCTAACACTCTTCTTTAATATAATTTTCTAATAGATTTATCATATTTTTAGTATTACTTTTATATTTATTTGGTTTAAAATTATTTATATTTTTTATAAGTTCTCCTAATTTATCAAAATTATCTAAACTTAATATATATCCTTTGCTAGCAAAAGATTTTTGAATTTGTAATTGATGATCATTAGTGTGCTCTCCAAATTTTTTTAACCTTGCGGCTACAATAACTTTTTTATTGTTTTTAAGTCCTGTTGTTATTGATCCTACCCCACCATGTGTTATAAGTAAATCACATTCATTAATAAATTTACTAAAATCATCATATGCTATAAAATCAAATATTTCCATATTCTTAGATTCATATTTTGTATAACCTGCTTGCACTATTACTTTATCTTTTATAACTTTTTTATCTATTAAATCATCAATTGATTTTAAAAGTCTAGCAAAACTTTTATCTTGAGTACCTAGTGTAACTAATATCATTAGTAAATCCACCCCCCATAAACTGCTTTTGGATATAATTTAAGCATTTCTTCCCACTGAACAACAAATAAATTTGCTATAGGGTAAATCATTTTTCCTGATAATGTTTTAGTACTTTGATTTGCAAATGTTTCAATAAATATTATTTTAGATTGAAACATTTTACCTATATAACACATAGGCACTGCAGTATGTGTTCCAGTTGTAATTATTATGTTAGGTCTTATTTTTATATATAGCACTAAAGATTTAATAGTATTATATATAAACTTAAAAGGATATATTAATTTGTGATCTTTACTACCAAATACTAAATAATTAATTTTTTTACCATATTCTTTTTTTAAAGACAAGTTACTTTTTAAATTTTCAGTAATTAAATGATAATCATAATTACTAAACATAGGCTTTAACTGCATTAGTTCGTTTAAATGTCCTCCTGCACTAGCTATAAATAAAATTTTTTTCTTCCTCATTAAATCATCTTCTTTCGTGATTAAATTATTAAATACTATTACTATAAATATTGCCACCGATGGAGCAACTATTGTATGTCCAACAATAGTGGATAATACTAATATTATAAATAAAGACAATATGTATTTTAAATTTACTTTTTTAACTTTTCTTAAAATATCAATTAATGGGTATAAACAAATTAAAAAACCTATTATACCTAATCTAAAATATATATCAAAAATATCCATTTCAATTTGTTTAGTTGATTCATTTATCATGCCATAATTTTCAATATAGCCCATTCCAAATATTTTTTCTTGCACAGTTGCACTTTTATAATTGTTATATGTATTTTCTAAAAAAGTTAACCTTTGAGAAAATATAATATTATTTATACCATCATAAGTTGTTAAGTCAGCAATATTATTAACATCACTAAATTCTAAATGTAGCACAAGATTTTTATAAAACGATGTTGTTGGAATTAATAGTGCTCCCATAATTGTTATAATAATACTTATAATAAATACTATTATTTTTTTCTTTAAATTTAATTTATAAAAATATACAAATAATATTATAACTAAACATAATAATAATGCAAGTATAACTGATTTTGATCCTATAAAAAAAAGTGGTATAACTAAAAGTAATAATAATTTATATATCATACCTTTAGTAAATGTATAATATATTAAAAATGGTAATATGATAGACAGTATAGCACTTATTTCATTAGCAGAATAAAATAAACCTATGTCACCTATTTTACCTTGTGTATATGCATTTATATTGATATTAAAGACATCAGGCAATAATATTAATATAATATATATAATAAAAACATTTATTAAGTGTCTTGTATTTATATGCATTTTATGCGTACATATTAGCATAACAGGTAAATATAAATATTTTATTAAAAAACTAACTTCATAAAATAACACACTACTGTCTTTATTTATTAATAACATAATTATAAAAATTATTGAGTATAAAGCACAAACTGATAAATATATTAATTTTTTCTTTAAGTCTTCTTTAAAAATAAATATAGAAGTATATACTATATATAAGATAAAAATACTGCGCATTACTATTCCAATGGTTATACTTATATCTAATATATTAATAAATAAACCAGTTAATAAATCTATAAACGGTTGTAAATATAGTAATACTAAGAATATAGTTTTATAATTTTTTTCAATAAACTTATTCATATACTACCTTTTTATTTTTTTCATAAAGCGTTCCCACTCTAATTTATTTTTACTTATAGTATAATTTTTAGTACTATTAAATGCTTTCTTACCCATATCTTTTAATTTATCTCTATTACATAATAATTCATCAATTTTATTAGCCATAGCTTTATTACTTCTATTTTTTATAATATATCCATTAACATTGTTTTCAATTAAATCATTTGCGCCTTCCGCTGTTGAAAAACTTATACAAGGAACTCCAAATTGCATAGCTTCAAGAAGAACAATTCCAAAACTTTCCGTATGACTAGCTAGAAGAAATATTGATGTCTTTTCAAGTATTTCATTTATTTTATCTTTATGCAAAAAACCACATAATTTAATATTTTTATGTAAATTGTTTTCAATAATTTTATTTTTAATTAAATCATATTGGTCCCCATCACCTACTATATTAAGTAATAAATTCGGATTTTTCTTTATAGCAAGTTTTATAACATCAATTAAATCAAGAACACCCTTTTCTGGTGATAGTCTGCCAACATATAATAAATTATCGGTATCTAGTTTACTTAATTTTGCTGGAGTTTCATCAATAAAATTAGTTATATAATGTACTTTGGTTTGAATATTATTTTTTGCAAAATCTTTTTTATAAAAGTCAGATAAACTTTTGCTAACAACTATCACGTCATTAACATATTTAGTGGATTTTCTAAATCTTTTAATATATTTTTTATTTCCATTGTGATGATTATGCTCCCAAGCCACTTTATAACTATCTGTATTTTCATTTAATATTTTATTCATAAACGGATGAGTAGTAAAATATATATCAGATGTATCATTTTGTAAATATTCTTTAAGTTTATTTTTTCTTGATATTTTCATTATATATGAGCCTTTAATAAAGTCTTTAAACAAAGAAATAAATTTAAATTTAGATATATATTCAATCCAAATATTTTTAAAAAAACCTAATATATTTAATTCTGAAACAATTTTTCTATATTTATTTAATTTTATTGGCAAATCAGTATCAATTAAATATTCAATTTTTATTTTTTTATCAAATTCAAAAACAGGCTTATCATAAAGTTTATATATACTTATAACTTTAATTTCATAATCATTACATAACATATTTGCAACGTTAGCAATTGATTTTTCTATTCCACCAAAACCTAAATGTAAAGCAATAAAAGTTATTCTTTTCATGTTTATCTCCTAGTAAAATTATAACATAATACTTTAAAAATACAAAAACAAAAAAAGAAAAAGTTACTTTTTCTTTTTATGTGCAAACAAGATATCTGTTCTAAGTACTAAAAATAATAATAATATCATTAATAGTACATATATAATAATAGCAATTTCACTATCTCCTAAAATATAAAATATTGATACACTAGCAAATAATATATTAATTATATAAATTATAATTATACTTGCTTTGTTTGAAAATTTCATTTTTAGTAGTTGATGATGAAAATGCTCTTTATCAGCATTAGCTAAGCCTTTTTTATTAATAATTCTTCTTAAAATAGCAAATGTTGTATCAAATATTGGAATAGCCAGTATTAATAGAGGAACTACTAATGTAGTTATGGTCGTAGCTTTAAAACCTAATAATGATATAACAGATATCATAAATCCTAAAAATAAACTTCCTGAATCTCCCATAAATATTTTTGCTGGTGGAAAATTATGAACTAAAAATCCAAGTGTTGAACCCAACATAATAAATGCTAAGGTTACATCTAAACCATTAGTTTGATTTAATATAAATGCAATAATACCTATAGTTATAAAGTATATTGAACTTATTCCACTAGCAAGACCATCAAGACCATCTATTAAATTCATTGCATTTGTTATTGCGAGTACAAACACTACAGAAAATAATTGGCATACTAGTTGCGGAGGTATCCAGTGTATCCCTAAAATACTTATTTCATCAAAATATATGTTTCCATAAAATACTACTAAAGAGGCAGCTATAATTTGAAATAATAATTTATATTTAGCATCAATTGGCTTTATATCATCAAAACTACCTATTAAAATTAATAAAAAGGCTCCAGTTAAAATAGATATCATTTCAGTAGAAACTTCCCCAAATAATACATAACCTAATAAAAAGGCTCCAAATATAGCAAGTCCGCCCATTCTCGGCATTGGTTTAGTATGCACTTTTCTTTCATTTGGAATATCAAGTGCATTAACATGTACTGCTAATTTTTTTATAGCAAATATAAGTAAAAAACTTGTAAAAAAAGTTATTATTAATATCATGAATATAGATTCACTGTCAATTAAATGTTCCATTACATCACCTAAATAAATTATAACCTATTTTACATAAAAAAAAAAGAAATAATAATTATTATTTACTTTTTACTGTTTTTAGTAAATTCGAAAGAATCTTTACACATGTCTTCAAGTGTATATATACATGTAAATCCTAATTCTTCTTTCGCTTTACTAACATCTGAATAACAAACCGCTATATCTCCTGCTCTTCTAGGTGATATTTTATAATTAACTTCTAAGTTATTAGCTTTCTCAAAAGCATTTATCATTTGAAGCACGCTATAACCTATTCCAGTTCCTAAGTTATATACATAGTAACCTTTTTTCTCTTTGTCAAGTTTATGCGAAGCTAAAACATGCGCTTTAGCTAAATCTACAACATGAATATAATCTCTTACTCCAGTGCCATCAACTGTATCATAATCATCTCCAAAGACACTTAAACATTCTAGTTCACCCGTTGCTACTTTAGCAATGTATGGCATTAGATTAGCAGGAACTCCATTAGGTTCTTCTCCTATTAAACCTGATTTATGAGCTCCTACTGGATTAAAATATCTAAGAACACATATATTAAAATTTTTGTCTGATTCGTATAAATCTTCAAGTATTTTTTCTACAAAAAGTTTACTAGTTCCATATGGATTGGTAGTTCCACCAATATTAGTTTTTTCAGTAATAGGCATAACTTTGGCATCTCCATAAACAGTTGCGCTACTACTAAATACTAATGACTTAACATTATGTTTTTTCATAACAGCAATAAGTGTTAGAACACTGCTTACATTATTTATATAGTATTCAATAGGTTTATCAACGCTATCTCCAACAGATTTATATGCTGCAAAATCTATTACCATATCAATATCATTTTCAGTAAATATTTTATCAAGTAATATTTCATCCAACATATTACCTTCATAAAATTTAATTTCTTTTCCAGTAATAGTTTTTACTTTTTCAAGCACTTCTTTTTTACTGTTACTAAAGTTATCTAAACCAATAACTTCATGATTATTTTCTAAAAGCTCTACACATGTATGACTACCAATATATCCTGCTGCTCCTGTTACAAATATTTTCATTTATTTTCTCCTTAATCTCTAGTTGTTTTTTCTTTTACTTTTTCTTTTTTATTTTTAACAACTTCTTTTTCTATTATACTACTTTGATTATTTTTAACAACTCTTTTTTTTCTTCCCTTAGCCAAAATAATAATTATTATTATTAAAAGTAATACTATTACACCAGAGAATCCCAATATAATATACATATATAATTGTTTTTCTTCATTAAAGGTTTGAACCATTTCATCATCATATGCTATAAGTGATTCATTTACTGAATCATATTTATAAAATCCTTCTTCCCCCGTTAATATGTTAACGCCATATAATACATAAAATTTTGAATCCTTATTGTATTTCAAAACTTTAATTTCAGTATCTAATAAACTCTCAGTATATTCTTCATACCCTTCTAATTTTTCTTTTAGATCAAGTGGCATTATTGTTAACCCTTGAAATTTTATTTCATTATATAGTGTATAAGACTGAGTAGATTCATCATATATATGTAGATGTACATTACCTTCTAAATCCTTTAAACCTATTAAAGTATATCCAGTATTTTCATTATAAAATGCAGGTATATCAAATTCACCCATTTTAACTGTTGTTTCAGTATAGTAATTAGGTATCTCTAATTGCTCTTTTAATTTTACTACTGTATAGTCCGTTCCATTAACTTGCTCATTAATAGGATTTTGATCTATTACATTAACTGTTAATTTGTATACTTTTTCTGATCCATTCTGTGCTCTTACTAAGATATCAAATTTATTAATTCCCGGTGTTACCGCTAACGTTCCAGCACCTTCGACAGAAGCATAACCATTACTTTTTTCTGCATTTACTACTATTTCATTAGTTCCTTCTGGAACATCTACTGTATACTCTAAAACATTTGCATCAAAAGCTGGTGATATTTCATAATTTTCAACACCTAGCCATTTTAAATTATTATCTTTTGAATAACCTGCTTCTATTTCAGCTTGTGTTTTTATAGTTATTGTTTTTGAAGATGTAGAAATTTGCATGGCATTTTCATTGTTATCGATAACCTCATAACTATTTATTGCTAATCTAGTTGAACCACTTTTCTTTGTTTTAAATTTAAAAGTATAACTTTTACTTTTATCTACTGAAGAATACCCAACTATTTGCGCACCATTTGAATCAGATGGACTGCTAGTCATTTCTAAGTAAGTTGAATCATAATCTAATATAAAATTCCATGCCCCTAATGGATCTGAACTTGATAATTTTACTGTTACTGTTACTGTATTACCTAATACAACAGTAGATGCATTAGTTGTAACACTAATATTTCCTGAGGCCGCTTCAACTTTAAACGGCATTATAGCTACTAACACAAGCGCTAGTATTATATGTTTTATTTTTTTCATTTTACTCCTTTTTATTGAATAATATTGTATGTACCTAATATTTGTTTTTGTACTTGTAGTAAATCAACTATTGTGATTTTTCCATCTTTAGATGTATCTCCAGCAGAGTTATACACTCCATTTAAATTATATGTACCTAATATTTGTTTTTGCACTTGTAATAAATCGATTATAGATACCTTACCATCTCCGGATGTATCACCATAAACTACTATTTCAAGTATTTCTGTTTTACCTTCTGTTACTATTGTAACTTTATCACCAGTTTTTATAGTTCCATCAGTTATTATATTGTCATTTTTATCAGTAACCCTAACATTACCATGACCTGCACTACCTTCTAAAGATCCAATAAGATCATTTATACTCGAACCTATATTAACTTTTGATAAAGTTGTTGAAGTGTATTGATATCCGCTATTAGTTACTATTGTACTAACTGGTAATGTTGATGGTTCATTATCAGGATCTTCTCCTGTTGCTCCTGAACCAGTATTATCTATTATTGTATCCATATTATTATATACAGGTATATGAAATGAATATGTATTATTTAAAAAATTAGTGTCTCTCAAATCAGCATAAATTGTTTTAGCCTCACTCATTGGAGCTTGAATATTTGTCATATATTGGTGAACATATAGTGAATTTGGATTATCTGGTTTAACATTGAATTTTTGTAAATATGTTGTGTACTGACCAACAGCTATATATGAATCAGATATAAATCTTGCTCCACCTTCTAAGGCCGCTATTAAACCATGCCATCCATATTTTTTAGCAGATTCAAGTCCACATGCAGTTGTTCCACTAGTTGTAGCGCAGCTATCTGATACTCCATAATTATAAAAATTATAATATCCTTCATAACCTGGATAATGTCCACTATAAAGATTGTATAATGAATCTCCCGATCCTAGTTCTTGAATAATTCTGGCTGCTAAGAAAGTAGGACTAACATTTGTATTTTTACCTGCAGTATTTAAATCTGCTGCAAAATTAGTACCAATGCTAGTATGATAATTATAAAATGCTGCTCCTGATAAAATTGATGATACGACTGTTGAATATTGATTAGCTAATGCATTATCGTATCTTAAATATTCAAATTGAAAAATAAAATTTTCTCCCAAAAAATTTCTAGGATCCATATAATATGATACAGCTAATTTACTAGCAGGATACCATGTATGTGAGTATTGATTGTAACATGTATTATCTTTTTGATCTTCACTTTTAGCAATAATATAACTTGTACCACATGAACTTTCTGCCTGAACCGCACTACTCCAATTTAAACCTGTATTAATTGCAGTAAATTGCCAATTTGAATGTTGCTCTTTCATGAAACATAAATATGGCCAATAACTACTAGGAAATCCAGCATTTTGCATTTCTATTTCACAAGATGTTGTAGCATTGTTAGTTCCTGTTTGATAATTAACATAGGGAATTGCATAATTACTTGAAATATATCCTGTTTGACCAGTATTAGGATCTTTTACTTTATACCAGTTTCCATTGTGTTTATAAGTATCAACAAGCTCTAAAATATCACCCGCATGATAAGTATTTGAATACCAACTCCAACCATATGGTTCACTATGTAAATCAGCCCAACCAGTTATATCAACAATTCTAACATTGTATGTTTTAGCAAAAATATTTGAAGCAAACACAAAGAAAAATATAAAAAATATTAACATATATACTACTTTTTTCATTATGCCTCCAATCATATATAATTATTATAACATTTTTTTATTAATTTTACCTTAAATTTGTTGAAATTTGTAATATTTCGTAAATAAAACACTAGTTTTTTTTTTTATCTTATAATATAATATTTTTGGTGAGAGACTTTGTTTGGAAAAGAATTTGATACAATTGATTATGTTTTTATATATTTAATTACTGGCTATTTATTTACTTTACTAGTAATACTTTTTTATTGGCTATTAAAAAGTGATAACAAGAAAAAAACAGTATCAGTTAAAAACATTAAAGTAAGACAAGCTAATAATAAGAGTAAAAAAGTCAGTAATTTTAATTATAAAGAAAAATTTATATTTGCAATTAATAAAATTAAAAAATTCTTTAAATATATTTATACATACCTTTTAAAATTTGTAAAATTCTTACAAAAACATATTATTATCTTAATATCTAAAATTAAACCTATTAAAAATAATATCAAAAGTAAAAAAACTAAAAACAAAAAAACAGATACTTCTAAAAATATTAAAAAGAAGAAAACAAATTCAAAAAATAGTACAACTATTAAGAAAAAAACAAGTACAAAGAAAAAGAAAAAAACAAGAAAGAAAACTCCAAAGAAAAATTACAAAAAGAAAAAATGATAGTTACTCTATCATTTCTTCAACGTTTTCATCTACTGGATCTTCAGGGTCAACTTCATCAGTTGATGAATTATTTTCTTCAGATGAATCAGCACTATCTTCAGTGTTGTTTTCTTTTGGTTTTTCAATAAGTTGTCCATTTATGTATAATGTCATTTTTGATAAATTATTAACAAGTGTGCCAGATCTTACATTTTGAGATCCGACTAAACCACTACTAACATCTGAATTATAAAAATCACTATCAGAATCAACTGTTGTAAATGTACAACTTATTTGATAGCTACTACATTTACTTCTAGCTTCACTTTCAGATAAACCTATGAATAAAGGTAATGAAGATGTTGTAGATTCTTTTTTTAAGCCCTCTCCTGCAACTAATTGTTCATAAGGTTCATTAATATCAAAAGATGCTGACTTAATAATATTTGGTTCTTCTTTTTCTAAGTTTACATTCATCATATGAGTAATATCATCTATAGAATCTTGATAATAACCTAGTGATGAACTAGATGAACTAGAAGATGACGTTAAATAAACATTTAAATTATAAACTTCTAAAAAACTATGTTCAATGTTAATAAGTTCAGATCCACCGAATGAATTTACTAAAGCATCTTTCATAACATCATATCCAGATAAAATTTGTTCATTAGTCATATTACTATATATATTGTTGCTAATTGTTTGTAAAACTAATTCAAATTCATCAAATGATGATAAAGTAACCATTTTATTTGCTATTGCAGTTACTACTTCTTGTTGGTGTCTATTTCTATCTATATCAGATAAAGTATATTGATATCTGTTTCTAGCATAAGCTAAAGCTTGCTCTCCGTTAAGATTTTGAACTCCATAACCCATACATATCAAATTACTATAATCTCTACTAGAATCTTGCTCACAAACTTGATAATCACCATAATCATTGTAATCTGGTTTTTCAACATCCACTTCAATGCCACCTAAAGCATCAACTAATTCTACTACACCTTTAAAATTAATTTTAACATAATAATCAACTGGGGCATTTGTTAATTCTTCCACTGTATCTATTACACATTCTGTTCCATAAGCAGCTGATGAATTAATTTTTGCATATGCACCATTTCTACATGCTATTGGAACTAAAGTATCTCTTGGTATACTAAGCATTGTTGCATTTAATGTATGTGGATTAAACGTTATCATCATTAATGTATCACCATTAAATGCTGCATTAGCATTTAAATCATCATCTGCACTATCTACACCCATTATTAAAAATGTAATTGGTTCACTAAAATCTTTATTTGTAACAATTTGTGTATCTTCATTTTTTAACTCTTCACTATATTCAAATAAAATTTTAGTATCATTTTTTATATTAGCGAATTTTTCTTCACCACTATGAAATGTTACATAATTACTTTTTACAAATATAGCATCTATTGTTCCATCATATAAATCTTCTAACATTACTAAATAATCATCATAATTCGTTATTTCATTTTCTAAATTTTCATTTTCTATTATTTTATTCGCTAAAACATATCCTTCTGTATCATTAGTATTGCTAATCATACCTATTTCACTATCTTTATCGAACTCGTTATCAGACATCGTTATTAAATATGAAGTATATTTTGTAGTTTCATTTTCTCCAAAAGAAGAAAGTATATTATATATTCTATCCATATAATATGTTCCAAGAGAAAATAAAACTATTAATATTACTGTAAATATAGACCATATTATAAAATTTTTATATCTTTTTTGAATTATTCTTAACAGTGAAACTATTATATATATAAAGAAATATAATAACGCCATTCCAATTATAACATATCTTAGCATAGATTCTATTCCAACAAAATTTAAGATACCAAAAGTTAAAAATATAAAACTTACCAAGTAAAGTGTACTTAATATTCCAAAAAATGATAATATAACTTTATTTCTTTTAGAAAGTTTTTTAATTAATGTCTTCATTATCATCTCCGCTTTCAAGTTTTACAACATATAATTTATTTTCTTCTTTAATTATAGTTATTATACTTTTTGTTTCATATCCTAGTTCTTTTTTATAACCTGCATCTATTGTAACGACAAAAGATTCATATTCTACATCAGATACATTAAATGTACTATTTTCAATGTTAGTAACATTAATTTCACTAATTTCCGGAAGATCACTTGTATCTTCTAAAGCAGTATATTTATATAGTGTATCACTAATATTAATTATATAATTTTCTTCAATACTAGGATGTACATATTCATATCCACCAACATCATATTTATTAACTTTATTATTTATTGTATATAGATCTATTATAAATAATTTTGCTAAACTTGATGCATAATTTTCATAATTAATTTCGTCTTTTTCTAGTTCTTTTTTTAATATATTATATTCTTCTTTAAATAATGCTGTATCTCGCTCATCCAAGTTATATTCAAAATTTTCTATTGTTTCAAGTATTTTTATCTCATTTTTAGTTTGTGGAAAAAATGATTTAACAACAAAAAATATTGCTAAAGCTAGTACACTTAAAACTATTAAAATCAATAATATTTTATATCTTTTTTTCATTCTTCCACCTTTTCTATATCTTCTTTTCTTATTAAATCATGTACAATTATTGAATTAGATATTTCTAACTTTTCTTCTGCTTCTTTTAAAATATCACTAATATAATTATCAGTTAAAATAACATCTTCTCCAATAACTTTATGATCTCCTGTAGAATTATTATAGTATATATCTTTTGTTATAAAACTTGCATTTGGAAATAATATATAATTATTTTCTAAAACATCAAATATATCGTTACCTAGAGCATACTTATTTTCTAAGTTCATCATATTTAATATTGTAGGTGATATATCTATCATCCCCATTGGATAATCATACTCACCTGTTAAATAAGGTTTTAAAGTTTCATTTTTAGACCATATAATAAATGGTGTATTTTTATTTAATTCATGGTCAAATGAATCATACATAATATAAGATTCATCATCTTCCTCTTTTAATTCTCCAGTTGATGGATCATAATTTAATAAATAATTTATATCATTTTGACTATATTTTGCATCATGGTCTCCATAAAAAACAAAAACTGTATTATTAAAATTATCACTGTTTTTTACCATTTCCATGAATTCACCTAATGCTTGATCTGCATAATGAGAACTTTTTATGTATCTCCCAATCGATTTTTCACTTAAATAATCTGTTGTTTGTGTAACAGTTTCTCCTAATTCGTTAATAGTTTCAATAGTAGTACTTATATCATACTGACTATATCTTGAAACATCTTCAAATGGTGAATGATTAGATAATGTTATCATAGTACCCATGTAATTAGGATAAGTATTTTCTATTTCAACTAAATAATCAAATGATTGCTCGAAAAACATTGAATCATTTATTCCAAGACCAACTATATCTTCTTCTTCAAAAGTATATTTATCTTTAAAGTAATATTCCTGATATCCAAGTGATGGATGTGCATAACTTCTGTTCCACATACTAAAGTCATTCCCATGCATACTAAAAGGCATGTAACCTAGTTCACTTAATATTTTAGGTAATGTTTGATAATATCTATCAAAATAGCTTACAAATACTGTTCCACTAGCTGCTGGATATAAACTAGATAATAAACTAAATTCTGAATCACTTGATGTTCCTGTAGATATTTGTGGATAAAAGTTTGAAAAATACATTCCTTCACTAGCTAATTGTTTTGTATGAGGAAGAACATCTTCACCATTAAATGACATATCCATTAAAAATGTTTGAATACTTTCCATATGAACAAAGACAACATTCATACCTTCCATTATTCCCGTATATTCATTATCTACATTTACTTCTTTATTAGCAAAATATTCATTAAATTTTTCTGCAGCTTCTTCATAACCAAATAAACTTGATATTCTAGGAGTTATAGTTTGGATTAAATCATTTACTTGATATACTAATAAACCAAATCTTTCAACATTTAAAACTCTATTCCATTGCTTAGTTAAACGGCTATAATCAGTTGCTGTTGATGTTGCAAAAACAAATATTAAACAAGCTGATCCTACTAATACAGTACCTAGCACTCTTTTTTTTATTTTTTCTACTTTGTCTATGAAATTATAATATGGTGTTTTTTTTAGTTGACGATGTATTAAATAAAATGTAATTGGCACTAACAAAAAAGAAAAATCTAATAATGTAAATTTATCAAATATAGATCCAAATACTGTTTCAGTTTGACCTGCTGTTGCAAGTTCCCCAAATGATGCAAATGATGCGTAAAATTTATAATATATTGTATTTACTAAGCCTAAAGCTGTATAAATGATTATTAAAACAAATAAATAATTAAATCTGTTTTTTGTTTTAACGGCATAACCAATTGATCCTAATAATGTTATTATAGCAAAATTACATAGAAAAGATCTTAAAGTGAAAAAATCACCCAACGTTAAAAATCTAGCTAAACTCAAACATATCATAGCTAGAAAAATATAAGTTAAAAACAGTCTATTAGTAAGAACATATTCCACAATTTTTCTTCTTACCAGCAGCAAAAAATCTACTATCTTTTTTTTCATCTATACCCTTCTTTGATAAAAACATTATATCAAAATATAGTATATTTTACAATTAAACTTGATTAATTTACAAATATTTGGTAAAATTAATTTGTTCATGCAGGTGTAGTATAATGGTTATTATATAACCTTGCCAAGGTTGAGATGCCGGTTCGATTCCGGTCACTTGCTCCAAATTTATAGGAAACTCGGACTAATAGTCTTCCGAGAGTAATAAATGCTAACAGAAATGTTAGTTTTTTTGTTGTCTAAAGGAGTGATTATATGTTAACGATTGAAACTAAAAGAATTGAAATAAGCCAAGTATTTAAAATAAAAATTGAAATGCTAGGTAAGTTTACAAATACTAACCCTACTATATTTAATGGTGAAGCGATGAATATTAAAGGCATTAATACTGCTTATACTAAACCTCATCAAGTAATTATTAATAACAATATTTATCTAATTTTTGAAGAAAGCGATAATGTTTTTATTAACAATCTTAACACTCAAACAAATATAAAGACCTGGAAGTTTTTATAAATTAGGAGCTGTGATATATGTATGTACAATTTACCTTACCTTTTTTGTTTTGATTCAGTAAAAATACTACTTATGCATATGATGATTAAAATTAGATTATATCAAGAAAATTATTAATATTTTTTAACATATTTTTCCTCACTAAAAAAGAATTATCACTTTTTTAATTGAAGTGATAAAGTTATAAATATATATAGTATACCAATTATTTAGAACTATTTGTTAATTACAATAATAGATACAATTATTAATATAACACCTAAAAATTGCTTTAAAGTTGGTTTTGTTTTCTTATTTATTATATAAGGAAATATCACCAGTAAAAGTAACGTTAAAGGTCTTACGTAAGAAGATAAGGTAACAGAATAATTTATTAACATATTTGATAAATATAATGCTCCAAATCCACAAAATTGTTGTATAAATACCCATTTGATAATCTTATTCCTATCCATCTTATTTCTTTTTAAAATTGGTGGAAATAATGTCTTAGTAAATAATATTACAAGTCCTAAATTAACAATAAATAAGTATGTCGCATTTGTCACATAATTTAATACATAAAATGTAATGTAACTTATTATTAATGATGTGCAAATTCTAATAATTAAATCTTTTTTTAATTGACCTATTTTTAATTTGCTATTTGAAACAAAAAAAACACCTATTACAATTCCAATAATCGAAAGAATATTGAATATGAATAAATTTTCCGAACCAATTACTACATCAATTAAATATGCCAAAACTATTCCCAATGATAAGTAAGCTGAATCTTCATAAGGATTTAAATGCGATAAACAACCGACGATTGTATGTTGTTTAACATATCTAAACAACATAGCTAAAACTATTAAAATTACTAGTGGTATTTGAAAATCAAAATAAAAATTATTTGTTTTAAATTCAATAAATAACATTATTATACTATACGGAATCATTGAAAAACACATCAAATAAAAGTATTCTTTTCTACTAATTCCTAAATTAACTAAATGTTTATCGACCAATTGTCCTAAAGTTCCCATAATTGCTGCTATTACTATTATATACATTATATTAACTACTCCTAATAATTTTATTAATCTTATTACTTATTTTTTTACGAATAATTTAAATTTAAATCTAAAAAATTACTTATCCACGTTCTGCAATAGTCAAATCCATAAAACCCTTATTCCTTTTTACATTATACCATATTTAAATGATTTTTTGTCAAAATCACTCAGTTATATACTAATAAAGTTATGAATATCTTACCCTTTAAATTTTTTTGAGTTATAGGCTTTTTCTAATATACTTATATCTTTAATATAAAAATTTTCAATTATTTGTGCTACTTATTTTAGTATTACAAAATTATGTATAACAATAGCTAATTTTTCTTTAATACTTTTTGTCTAGTACAACTTTTAATATCTAATATTGCTGGGTCGTAGTTCGCTATAGTTAATTTATTAATATACAAATTTAAACGTTTTTTCAAACCAAATAATGGTATTTCACCAATAAGTTGTTTCAATAGATCTGTGATTTCATTTTTTATATTGTGTATAGAAAAGTCATTAAATTCTTTTAAATCTAAATTAATTTCTTTTTCACTAAAATTGATACCACTAATTATATTTAAATCTTGATCATTGTCATTTACACTTTCTGGTAGTCCTACTTTAGTTTGTAGCATACCCAAAATTCCAGTTTTTATCAAATCTACTTTCTTACCTTTGCGAGAAATAAAACTTGCTTCAATTCCATTATTATTGAAACTCATATTATATTGACCATTTATCTTACCATTACTTTTATAAGTTAGTATTTGCATAACTACATTATCAACATTAAATTTTTCATCAATAATATACTTGTATACAATTAAACTATTACCATTTATAACCTTACTAAATTCAAGTTTATTTTCACACATAGAAATTTTATAATTAACTTCTTTATTTGTAGTTTTATTTCCAATATTCATAATAAAATTGTCACTATTTACATTATAGTTGATTTTATATGAATAACCGATACCAGATAAATTTTCTTTAGAAAAATTAATATTTCCATCATTACAAAATACAATATCTCTTGAGTTTCCTGTATGCGATATCATATTGTGCCATTCAACTACGTTTGCATTAATATCATGATTTTTGTAATATTCTGATATTAGATATTCCTCTGATTTATATATAGGTAAGTTTGTACCCGATAAGTTAATTCGCGATCTACATTCCTTCTGAATTTCACTTATTTCCCACTCTGATATTTTTTGCAAATTTTCTGAATAACAAGCAGTTAATGTCTCAGTCCATGATTGGTGCAATTCAGACAACATTCTTTCTGCCGATATCATTTCTTGTTTTACTTTTTCAATAGTGTTATTATATTCCATAAATCCTCCTAAATTTCTTATATTATAGCACATTTCTAAAATATATTTTATTATAATTAGTTTGTCAAAGAATACAGTTCATAATTTGTTAAGAAAATACTCCAATTGATATATTAGTCGAACTTTTGTTTCGATTTTTTTGTTTTTTAATACGTACTCTATCTTTAGATATAATATAAAAATATTTACTTACTTTTCTAAAAATTATCATGTACTAAATTTGTAAGAGTTTCAAAGCATATATTTTTTGAATTTTCAAACTTCTCCAGAATCAGCTGAAGTACTGCTAAAATTCAATTAGATCAGTTTGATCCATACCAAGATACTTTTTTAATTCATAATTTTCATTGTGAATTTTCAATTTCCAAAATTATTTCACAAACATTTGCATTTTCCATAACTATTCCCCCTCCAAGAAATTATTGATACAATACTATGTATAAAGCTTAAAGTTTCGAGTGTGTTATTATACATTTTAAGTTTTATATTTAGGTTATACTTCTCTTTTAAAGTGACGTAATATATAATTAATTTAGTTAGTAGTTATTA